>NZ_BSPX01000008.1:0-84585 GCF_030161255.1 Zoogloea oryzae | reverse complement strand
GGCGGGCGTGACGGCTGCCGTGAGGGTGGCGGACACCTCGCGCCGGGCGGCGTCGCCCAGGGCCTGGAGGGCGACGAAGCGGCGCTGGGTGGCGGCCGGGTCGAGGTCGAAGCTGCGGCGGAACTCGGTAAGGGTGTCGACGGGCATCGCGGTGGGCCAGTCGTCGGCCTGGACGAAGCGCGGGCTGGCAGCGATCAGCACCAGCCGGGCGACCTTGCGCGGCGCGTGGGCGGCGAGGTGCAGGGCGAGCTGGGCGCCGAGGGACCAGCCGATCACGGTGGCGCCGTCGGGCAGCGCCGGAATCAGGGCGTCGGCCCAGTCGGCGAGGGTTTCGCCGGCGGCAGGGGCGTTGCCGTGGCCGGGGAGGTCGGGCGTATGGATCGTCAGGCTTGGTGCGAGCTGCGCAGTGAGTGGCGCCCACACCGCCGATGACAGGCCCCAGCCGTGGAGCAGCACGACCGGGCTGTTCATGGCTGAAGGCTTTCGAGGTGGTTGAGCACGTGGATGAGGCGATCCACCTGCGCGAAGCTGTGCGTCGCCGACAGGGTGATGCGCAGCCGCGCGGCGCCCTTGGGGACGGTGGGGGGGCGGATCGCGGGCACCCACAGGTCTTCGGCGTCGAGGGCGCGGGAGACGGCGAGGGTCTCGTGGTTGTCGCCGATGACCACCGGCTGGATCGGGGTGTCGGAGGGCAGGAGCTGCCAGCGCTTGAAGTGCAGGCCGTGCTTGAGGCGGTCGATCAGGGCGTTGAGGTGGGCGCGCCGGGCGTCGCCCTGCTCGATGAGGTCGAGGGCGGTGAGCAGGGTGTGGGCCAGCAGCGGCGGGGCGCCGGTGGTGAAGATGTAGCTGCGGCTCTTGCTGACCAGCCACTCGATGACATCCCGCTGGCCGGCCACGAAGGCACCGGAGACGCCGGCGGCCTTGCCGAGGGTGCCCATGTAGATGAGGCGCGGCGACGACAGCCCGAAGTGGGCAAGGCTGCCGCGGCCTTGGGGGCCGAGCACGCCGAAGCCGTGGGCGTCATCCACCAGCAGCCAGGCCTTGTGGGCTTCGGCCAGGGCGAGGAGTTCGGGCAGCGGGGCGAGGTCGCCATCCATGCTGAACACGCTGTCGGTGACGATCAGCTTGCGCGGGGCCGTCGAGGCTTCGAGGCGGGCGGCGAGGGCGGCGAGGTCGCAATGGGGATAGCGGATGAACTCGGCCCGGGAGAGCAGGGCGCCATCGACCAGCGAGGCGTGGTTCACCTTGTCGGCGAAGATGGCGTCGCCCCGGCCGACCAGGGCCGGCATCACGCCGATGTTGGCCATGTAGCCGGCGGAGAAATACAGCGCGTCGTCCATGCCGACGAAGCGGGCGAGGCGCGTTTCGAGCTCTTCATGCACGGCGTAGTGGCCGCTCACCAGGTGGGACGCGCCAGAGCCGACGCCCCAGCGCCGGGTGCCGAGGACGGCTGCTTCGGCCAGGGCCGGATCGGCGGCGAGGCCGAGGTAGTCGTTGGAGCAGAAGGCGATGACCGGCCCGGGGCGATCTTCGAGCAGTGCCGAAGGGGCGCAGGGCGTGGTGGCGACCCGGCGACGGCGGCGCAGGCCGGCTTCGTCGAGATCGGCGAGGCTGGCGGAGAGTTCGAGGAGCGGGTCGATGGGCTCAGCCAAGGCTGGCCTCCAGCGCGGCGGCGGTCTGGCGGGCGAGGTGGTCGATCTCGGCGTCGCTGAGGATGTAGGGCGGCATGGTGTAGACCGTGTTGCCGATGGGGCGCAGCAGCAGCTCGCGGGCGAGGGCCTCCGTGAAGAAGCGGCGCGAGAAGCCGGACGAGGCGCCTTCCACGTCGAAGGCCAGGATCATGCCCCGCTGGCGGAGGTTGCGCACCGCCGGGTGGCTGCCGATGGCGGCGCGGAAGGCGGCACCCAGGCGTTCGGCCTTGATCCTGTTGGCGGCGAGCACGTCGTCCTGGGCGAAGATGTCGAGGGTGGCGAGCGCAGCCCGGCAGGCCAGCGGATTGCCGGTGTAGCTGTGGGAATGCAGGAAGCCGCGGGCGGTGTCGTCGTCGTAGAAGGCGGCGAAGACGTCGTCGGTGGCGAGCACGATGGAGAGCGGCAGGTAGCCGCCGGAGATGCCCTTCGAGAGACAGATGAAATCCGGCCAGATGCCGGCCTGCTCGCAGGCGAAGAAGGTGCCGGTACGGCCGCAGCCCACGGCGATCTCGTCGGCCACGAGATGCACCCGGTGGCGGGTGCAGATCTCGCGGGCGAGACGCAGGTATTCCGGGTCGTACATCACCATGCCGGAGGCGCACTGGATGAGTGGCTCGACGATCAGCGCGGCGGTCTCGTGCCCGTGTTCGGTCAGGTGGGCGTCGAGGGCGGCGGCGGCGCGGCGGGCCACGTCGGCAGCGGTCTCGCCGGGTGCGGCATTGCGGGCGTCGGGGCTGGGCACGCAGGTGCCGGGGCGTACCAGCGGGGCGTAGGCGTCGCGGAAGATGGCGACGTCGGTGACGGCCAGGGCGCCGACGGTCTCGCCGTGGTAGCTGCCGGCCAGGCTGACGAAGCGGTTCTTGCCGGGCTCGCCGTGGTTGCGCCAGTAGTGGGCGCTCATCTTGAGGGCGATCTCGGTGGCCGAGGCGCCGTCGGAGGCGTAGAAGGCGTGGCCCAGCTGGTGCTGCGTGAGGGCGGCGAGGCGCTCGGAGAGCTCGACCACCGGCTCGTGGGTGAAGCCGGCGAGCATCACGTGTTCGAGCTGGTCGAGCTGCTGCTTGAGGGCTGCGCCGATGCGCGGGTTGGCGTGACCAAAGAGATTGACCCACCAGGAGCTGATGCCGTCCAGGTAGCGGCGGCCGTCCATGTCGTAGAGCCAGGCGCCTTCGCCCCGTTTGATGGGCACCAGCGGTAGCTGCTCGTGGTGCTTCATCTGGGTGCACGGGTGCCACACGGCGGCGAGAGAGCGGCCGAGGAGGCTGGCGTTGGCGGAGTTATGGTCGACGGACATGAGGCTGGCTTCAGAAGGACAAAGTGGAGCCGGCTCCGGGGAGCCGCTCCACTTTTTACCGGTGATGAATCGGTGTTGCGTCGGTAGTGCTCAGTACGAGTAGATGCTGGCGCCGCCCGCGCCGACGGCCGTGTAAGTGGCGTTGGCGCGGGTGATGCCGTACATGGTGGCGCCCGGCGTCGGCTTGGTGGTGGGGGCCACCCAGGTGTTGATGGCAGTGGCGATGTAGATCGCGTTGCTGGCGCCCACGGCGGCGAAGCGGCCGTCGGACGAGGCGGCAACGGCGTAGAGGGGTGCGCTGCCTACGTCGGCCAGCTGGGTGAAGGTGCTGCCGTCGCTGCTGGTGATGATGGCGCCACCAGTAGCGCCGGTGCCTACCGCGGCGAAGTAGTAGGTGGTGACGCTGTTGGTGGTGACGGCGACGGTATCGACGCTGCGCAGATCGGTGCAACCGGCGCCGCTGAGGGTGACCGCCTGGGTGGTCCAGGTGCTGCCGTCGGTGCTGGTGAGCATCGTGCAGTTGGCGCCCACGGCGATCCACTGGCCCTTGACGGAGTAGGTCACGCCGTAGAGGTTGGGGGTGCCACCGGGCACCGAGGCGGCGGGGGTCCAGCTCTGGCCATCGGTGGAGTACACGATGCGGCCGTTGTCGCCCACGGCCACCACGGTGGCGCCGTTGCTGGCGAGTGCGTTGAGGTTGGCGGTGCCCGCGTCGCTGATGGTGCCGGCGGTCCAGGTGCCCGGGGTGGTGGCGTACCAGGTCTTGCCGCCGGTGCCGACGGAGACGAACTTGCTCAGGGTGTAGACCACGCCGTTGAGCTGGCCGCCGAGGGTGGCCTTGGACGTCCAGGCGAGCGGCGCGCTGCTGGTGTAGGCCGGGGCAGAGTACACCACGCCGCCGTCGCCGACGGCGACGTAGTTGGAGGTGGAGTCGTTGCTGTCGGTGCCCAGCGCCGTGCTGCGCATGGTCGGGCTGCCGCTGAAAACGCCGCCGGTCAGCCAGCTGTCGCCGGACGCGCGCGGGGTGGCCGACAGCGTGGCGGAGAGCGGGCCGCCCTTGCCGCCGTTGTCGCGTCCGTTCATCGCGAAGTAATAGGTGGTGCCGTTGGTCAGGCTGGTGACGACCATGGGCGGGCGGATGCCCTTGTCGTTGTTGTAGCCGACCTTGGACTGTGCGCCGGTGAGCTTGCTCCACTGCTCGACGGTCGAGAAGCTGACGCTCGGGGCGTAGTAGAGCCAGTATTGGTAGGCCGTGTTGTCGTCCCAGGTGACGGTCGCCTGACCATCGCCAGCCACGACGGCGAAATTGGATGGTGCCTGGGTGGAGCTGCTGCTGTCGCCACCACCGCCACCGCAGGCGGACAGCATGAGGGCGGCGAGGGAGCCGGCGATCAGGGTGGCAGGGGCGATGCGGAGGCGGGACACAGACATGGGTTTGGCCATCGATGAACGAATCGAGCCGGAATTCTACATCACCATCGCCTTCCGGCTTTCCTCCCGTGCGCCGGGCGGGGCGAAACGGGGGGCAGCCGGGCGATGGTCGATGTTCAGGCGGGCGTCACCCCGGTGAGTTCCTTGAGCAGGATTTCCTGCGCGGCTCGCCGCGTGGTGCGGGGATTCTTGCGGCGGTAGTGGTTTTCGGCATCGAGTTCCCACGCCTGGCAGTTGTCGCCCAGATAGGGGCGCAGGCCTTCCTTGATTACACGCCGTTTCACTTTCGGGTCGAGGATCGGGAAGGCGACCTCGATGCGCTTGAAGAAGTTGCGCTCCATCCAGTCGGCGCTGGAAAGATAGAGCTTCTCGGCGCCGTCGGCGAGGAAATAGAAGATGCGGTGGTGCTCCAGGAAGCGGCCGACCACCGAGCGCACCTTGATGTTCTCGGACAGCCCCGGCACGCCGGGCTTGAGGGCGCACACGCTGCGGGCGATCACGCTCACCTCGACGCCGGCCTGGGAGGCTTCGTAAAGGGCTTCGATGGTTTCGGGTTCGAGCAGGGCGTTGACCTTGACGATGATCCGCCCCTTGCGGCCGGCGCGGGCGATCTCGGCTTCCTCGCGGATCGCCGCGACCACATTGGGCTGCAGGGTGAAGGGTGCCTGCCACAGGTGGCGCAGCTTGCCGGCCTGGCCCAGCCCGGTGAGCTGCTTGAAGACTTCGGCCACGTCGGCGCCGATCTCGTCGTTGGCGGTGAGGAGGCCAAAGTCGGTGTAGAAGCGGGTGGTGCGCGGGTGGTAGTTGCCGGTGCCCAGGTGGGCGTAGCGGCGCAGGTTGCCGTTCTCACGGCGCACCACGAGCAGCAGCTTGGCGTGGGTCTTGTAGCCGAACACGCCATACACCACGTGGGCGCCGACTTCCTCCAGGCGGGCGGCCCAGCTGATGTTGGCTTCCTCGTCGAAGCGTGCCATCAGCTCGAGCACGACGGTGACTTCCTTGCCCTTCTGGGCGGCGCGGATGAGGTGTTCCATCAGCACCGAATCGGTGCCGGTGCGATAGACGGTCATCTTCACCGACACCACGGCCGGGTCGTCGGCGACGGCTTTCAGCATCTCGATCACCGGTTCGAAGCTCTGGAACGGGTGGTGCAGCAGGATGTCGTGGCGGCGGATGGCGGCGAAGATGTTCTCGCGCTTGTCCAGCCCCCGCGGCCGGGCCGGCAGGAAGGGGCGGTACTTGAGATCGGGCCGGTCGACCCAGTCGGGCACTTGGTTGAGGCGCACCGGATTGACCATGCCGGGCACCCGATACACGTCGGCGGGGTCGAGCCCGAACTGCTTCATCAGGAAGGTGGCCATGGCCTCGGAGCAGTTGTCGGCCAGTTCGAGCCGCACCGCGTCGCCAAAGTGGCGCTGCTGGAGTTCGCCCTTGAGGGTGGCGCGCAGATCCTTCACTTCCTCTTCATCGACGAACATGTCGGAGTTGCGGGTGACCCGGAACTGGTAGCAGCCGAGGACGTTCATCCCCTCGAAGAGCTCGCCCACGTGGGCATGGAGCAGCGACGACAGGAACACGAAGCCATAATCAACGCCGGTGAGCTCCTTCGGGAGGTGGATGACCCGCGGCAGGGCGCGGGGTGCCTGGACGATGGCGGCGCCGGAGTTGCGTCCGAAGGCGTCGCGGCCTTCGAGTTCGACCGCGAAGTTGAGGCTCTTGTTGAGCACCCGCGGGAAGGGGTGCGCCGGGTCGAGCCCGATGGGCGTGAGGATGGGCATCACCTCGCGCATGAAGTATTCGCGGGCCCACAGGTGCTGGGCGTCGGTCCACACGCTGCGGCGCAGGAAGACGATGCCCTCGGCGGCCAGCGCCGGCAGGATCACGTCGTTGAGCAGCGTGTATTGCTCGCTGATGAGGCCGTGGACTTCCCGGCTGATGCGGGCATGGAGGATGGCGGGGGTGAGCCCGTCGGTGGTGAGTGCCACGCTGCCGAGCCGCATTTGCTCCTTCACGCCGGCGACACGTACCTCGAAGAATTCGTCCAGGTTGCTCGACACGATGCACAGGAAGCGCAGCCGCTCCAGCAGCGGCACCGACGGATCGGCCGCCTGGGCGAGGACGCGACGCTGGAACTGGAGCAGGGACAACTCGCGGTTGGTGAAGTGGTCGTGGCGGAAATGGCGGTCGGGGGCGTTTAGACGCATGGGCTCTCCTGTCGAATCGTCCGATTGAATGCCAAGTATGTGACGATTTTGTTACCGCATCATGAAGCTTCGCAATACCCGACATTGTGTCGACTGCGCGCAGAAGCGCCGCACGCGGGTGCTAGAATCCCCGGCTTCCGCGCCACGGGGCGCAGCTCGTGCCTGCTTCATGAATCGTGAATTGATCGCCGCCATCGATCTGGGTTCCAACAGCTTCCGCCTGCAGATCGGGCGGATTGTGAATGACCAGATCTATCCCCTCGATGGCATCAAGGAGTCGGTGCGCCTCGCCGCCGGCCTGTCGTCCGACCGCATGCTCGACGCCGCCGCGCAGTTCCGTGGCATCAGCGCGCTGCGCTGCTTCAACGAGCGCATCCGTGATTACCCGCCCGAGGCCGTCCGCGCCGTGGGCACCAACACCCTGCGGGTCGCCAAGAACGCGTCGCACTTCCTCGTCCAGGCCGAGGCCGCGCTGGGTTTCCCCATCGAGGTCATCGCCGGCCGCGAAGAAGCGCGGCTGATCTATGTGGGCGTCGCCCACACCCTGCCGAATCCCCACAAGCAGCAGCTGGTGGTGGATATCGGCGGCGGCTCGACGGAGTTCGTGATCGGCAAGAGCTTCGAGCCCATCGCGCTGGAGTCCCTCTACATGGGCTGCGTGAGCTACTCGCTGCGCTTCTTCCCGGATGGCCGCATCGACAAGCGCGGTCTGCGCGAGGCCGAACTCACCGCGCAAAAGGAAATCCAGACCATCTCCCACGCTTACCGCGAGGTGGGTTGGGAAGAAGCCGTCGGCTCCAGCGGTTCGGCCAAGGCGCTGGTGGATATCCTCGAACTCAACGGCTTCTCGGATGGTGGCATCACCCGCACCGGGCTCGAACGCCTGCGCACGGCGATGCTGAAGGCCGGCAGCATCGACAACCTGCAACTGGAGGGCCTCCGCCCCGATCGCCTGCCGGTGCTCACCGGCGGGTTTGCGATCATGTGGGCGGTGTTCCAGGAGTTCGGCCTCGAGCGCATGGCCTTCTCGGAAGGCGCGCTGCGCCTGGGCGTGCTCTACGATCTGCTCGGCCGCTACCACCACCATGATCTGCGCGACGCCACCGTGTCGGCCTTCGTCGAGCGTTACGGCGTTGATCTGCCCCATGCGCGGCAAGTCACCGAAACCGCCCGGGCCTTTTTGCTGCAGCTCGAACCCGGCGCGGCGGATGAAGAAAACGTGGATCGGCGCTTCCTCGAATGGGCCGCGATGCTCCACGAGGTGGGCGTGTCGGTCGCGCACTCCAGCTACCACAAGCACAGCGCCTACATCCTCGGCAACGCCGACATGCCGGGCTTCTCTCGGATGGATCAGGGGCGCCTGGCGCGGATGGTGCTGGCCCATCGGGGCAAGCTGTCTCGGGTGAGTTCGCTTGGCCCCGAAAGCCCGGAATGGCGGCTGATCCTGTGCCTGCGCCTGTCGGCGGTGGTGCATCGCGCCCGCGACGGGCGTGGCGTGCCGCCGCTGCGGCTGAAGCGCGACGGCCGTGGCTACGTGCTGATCGCCGATAGCGAATGGCTGCGCAACCTGCCGCTCACCGCCGCCGTGCTCGACGAGGAAGAACGCCAGTGGCAGGCCATCGGGCTGCCCCTCAAGGTGCGCGTGGAGCGTGCCCCGGCCCGCAACCTGGCGGGCGCCTGACCGCCCGGCCGATGGCCCCCGACGCCCGACCGCAACCGGCGATCCGCAGCGATGGCGCGGCGGTCGCGCTGTCGGGCGACTGGACCTTGCGCCTGCTCTCGCCGCAGCTGGCGGATTTTCGCAAGCGGCTTGAGGAAACCCCCGATTCCGCCGGCTGGGATCTCACCGGCGTGACCCGCCTCGACAGCTTTGGCGCACTGCTCCTGTGGCGTCGCTGGGGGCGTCGGCGCCCAGCGCAGCTGGTGCTGCCGGCCGAGCTCGAAGGCATCTTCGGGCGCATCGACGCGCTGGGCGAGGTCAGCGTTCCGGTCGAGCCGCCTTACCGTTTTCTGGATGCCACCGCCCACCTGGGCCGGATGCTCATCGGCTTTGGCCATCATCTGCTCAATTTCGTCGCGCTGGTCGGCCAGCTGTGCCTTGATCTGTTCTACCTGCTGCGCCGCGGCGGGCAGTGGCCGCTCAGGGAGATGTCGGCCAACTTCTACAAGGTCGGTGTCAAGGCGATGCCGGTGACGGCGCTGGTGGGCTTTCTCATCGGTGTGGTGATGTCCTACCTCTCGGCGCTGCAGCTGCGGGCCTTTGGCGCGGACGTGTTCATCGTCAACATCCTGGGCCTTGGCATCATCCGCGAGCTCGGGCCGGTGCTGGTGTCGGTGCTGGTGGCGGGGCGTTCGGGCTCGGCGATGACTGCCCAGCTGGGCGTGATGCGGGTCACCGAGGAAGTGGACGCCCTCACCACGATGGGCATCTCCCGTTACATCCGGCTGGTGCTGCCCAAGGTGGTGGCGCTGGCGCTGGCGATGCCGCTGCTCACCCTGTGGGGCTCGGCGGTGGCGGTCTTTGGCGGCATGGTGTCGGCCAACCTGCAGCTGGACATGAGCTACGAATTCTTTCTCAACACACTGCCCCGGGCCGTGCCGATGGCCAATCTGGTGATCGGGCTGGGCAAGGGCATGGTCTTTGGCTTGCTGATCGCGCTGGTGGCCTGCCATTTCGGGCTGCGGGTCAAGCCCAACACCGAGAGCCTGTCGGCCAACACGACGGCCTCGGTGGTCACATCGATCACCGTGGTGATTTTGGTGGATGCGATCTTCGCCGTCGCCACCCGCAACATCGGGCTGCCTTTCCGATGAGCGGCGCCGGCACCTTTCCCGTCGAGCTGAAGGGGCTATCCACCCGCTTCGGCAACACCTGGGTCCATCGGCACATCGACCTGGCCGTGCCGGCGGGCGAGGTGGTGGCCCTGGTTGGTGGCTCGGGCAGCGGCAAGACGACCCTGCTGCGCCAGATGGTCGGGCTGTTGCAGCCGGCCGAAGGCGAGGTGCGGCTGTTCGGTGAGCCGCTGTCCGCCGGCAGCCGCGACGCCCAGCTCGCCCGCCGGCGCCGTTTCGGGATGCTGTTCCAGCAAGGGGCGCTGTTCTCGGCGCTCAACGTGTTTGCCAACGTGGCCTTCCCGCTGCGCGAGGCGGGCATTGACGACGAAGAATTGGTCAACCATCTTGTCCTATTGAAACTGGCGATGGTCGAGCTCGGCCCCGAGGTGGCGCTGCGCATGCCGGCCGAGCTCTCCGGCGGGATGGTCAAGCGGGTCGCCCTGGCCCGGGCGCTGGCGCTGGAGCCCGAGCTGCTGCTTCTCGACGAGCCGACCGCCGGCCTCGATCCGGACCGCAGCGCCGGTTTTGTGCGTCTGATCCGCGCGCTGCACCGGGCGCTGGGCCTCACCGTGGTGCTCGTGACCCACGATCTTGACACCCTGGCCGCGCTGGCCACCCGCGTGGCCGTGCTTTCCGAAGGGCGTATACTCGCCAACGGCCCCCTCGACGAGATCATGACGGTGCAGGATCCATTCATCGAACGCTTTTTCCACAGTGAGCGCAGCCAGGCCGCGCTCGCCCGCGGACGGGCCGAAGCCTGATGGAAAGTCGTTCCCACGCCATCGCGGCCGGGCTGTTCGCGATCATCCTGAGCTGTGCGCTGGTGGGCGCCCTGTGGTGGTTCTCGGACCGCCGAGACGCCACCCGCGACGTGCTGCTGGTGAGCTCCGGCAGCGTTAACGGGCTCAACGTTCAGGCCACCGTGCGTTACCGGGGTATCGTGGCCGGCAAGGTGGCGGCCATCAACCTCGATCCGGCCGACCCACGCAACGTGCTGGTCACCGCCCGCATCCGCACCGATCTGCCGATCACCCGCAGCACCCGAGCGCGGCTCGCCACGCAAGGCGTCACCGGGCTTGCCTTCATCGCGTTGGATGACGCCGGCGACGACACCACGCCGCTGGCGGGGGAGGGCGGTGCGCCGCCGCGCCTCAAGCTTGCCCCCGGGCTGGTGGATGAGGTGGCCGACGCGTCGGTTCAAACTCTGCGTCAGGTGCGCGAGCTCACCCAGCGCCTGTCGGCCCTGGCCGCGCCCGAGAACCTTGCCCGCATCGAGCGCACCCTGGCCCACCTGGAATCCTCCAGTCAGGGGCTCGACCGCACCCTGAAGGAAGTCCCGCAGACCCTCGCCGCCGTGCGCCAGGTGGTCAGCAAGGAAAACCTCGGTCGCATCGGGCGGTCGCTGGACAACCTCGAACGCCTCAGCGCCGACGCCGTGCCCCTGGCCCGCGATGGCCGTAATCTGGTGGCTCGACTGCAGACCGTGAGCGACCGTATCGACGGCCTGGTCGGCACCACCGGCGAAGGCCTCGCCACCAGCACGCTGCCGCGCCTGAACGTGCTGCTGCAGGAACTCACCACCACCTCGCGGCAGCTCTCCGATCTGCTCGACGAGATCGACGAGACCCCGCAGTTGCTCCTCCTCGGCCGCCGCCGTCCGCCTCCCGGGCCGGGCGAGGCCGGGTTCGGCAACGCGGCGGGCAGCCATTGAGTCGCCTCTTCAACCGGAACCGGCCCATGCAGCTCCTGCCTCTCATCCGCCTGTCCCTCGCCGTCGCCGCATTGCTGCTTGCCGCCTGCAACAGTGTGCCCAAGGCGGCCCCGGGTTACGCGGTGCACGATTTTGGCCCCCTCGACGGCCCGCCGCCGCGGGTGCTGGCTTTTCCTATCCGCAGCACCGAGGTTGTGCCGGCACCGTGGCTGGCGTCCACCGCGATGCATTACCGGCTGCTGTATGCCCAGCCGACGCGTCGCCAGGTGTTCGTTGAGAACCGCTGGGCCGCCCATCCGGGGCAGTTGCTTGAGCTCGCCCTCAAACGCAGCATGAAAGGTGACCTGCCGCCCGCGGGCGCGATAGGCTGCAGGCTGCGGGTCGATCTGGACGAGTTCGCCCAGGTCTTCGAATCGGAAGGTGTGAGCCGTGGCGTGATCGAACTGCGCGCCGCGCTGCTTGCACCTCGCAGCGACCAGTCGATTGCCATGCGCAGCTTCAGCGCCAGCGTGCCGGCACCTTCGGCCAACGCCGTTGGCGGCGTCCTCGCCCTGCGCGACGGCGTTGCCCGGGTTAACCTTGAACTGCTGGATTGGCTCGAATCCCTCGACGCCGATCCAGCCCACCGTGTGCGCGCCCGCTGCGGCGCGTGACGCAGCCACGACCGGCCGACACGTGCCGGCGATTTCAAAACCAGGAGGAGAACTCATGAACGCAGTCGTCCAGCCCAACACCGAACCCATGCTGCTCCGCCAGGACGCCGACGGCGTCGCCACCATCACGCTCAACCGCCCGAGCCAGTTCAACGCACTGTCCCAGCCCATGCTCGAAGCCCTGCTGGCCGAGCTGGAGGCCGTTGCCGCCGATAAAACCGTGCGCGTGGTGGTGCTCGCCGGCGCCGGCAAGGCTTTCTGTGCCGGCCACGATCTGAAAGAGATGCGCGGCAACTACACCAAGGCTTTCCAGCAGGCGCTGTTCCGCCTGTGCGGCAAGGTGATGATGCAGATCGTGAACATGCCCCAGCCGGTCATCGCCCGCATCCATGGCATCGCCACCGCGGCGGGCTGTCAGCTGGTGTCCATGTGCGATCTCGCGGTGGCGTCGGACGTGGCGCGCTTTGCCGTCTCGGGCATCAACGTGGGCCTGTTCTGTGCCACGCCCAGCGTTGGCCTGTCGCGCAACATGGGTCGCAAGCAGGCTTTCGAGATGCTCGTCACCGGCGATTTCATCGACGCCGCCGAGGCGAAGCAGCGCGGCCTCGTCAATCGCGTGGTGCCGCTCGAATCCCTCGACGAAGAAGTGGCCAAGCTCGCCGCGTCGATCTGCGCCAAGTCGCCGGCTGCCATCTCCATGGGCAAGCAGATGTTCTACTCGCAGCTCGAGATGGGCCTCGACGCCGCCTACCAGCAGGCCGCTGAAGTGATGGCCTGCAACATGATGTGCGAGGACGCTGCCGAAGGCATCGACGCTTTCATGGCCAAGCGCAAGCCGGTCTGGACCGGCAAGTAAGCCGGAGCCGCCTCGGGTGCTGATCGACACCCACTGCCATCTGGATGCCGCCGAGTTCGACGCCGACCGGCCTGGCATCCTGGCGGCAGCCCGTGCCGCGGGCGTCGGCGGATTCCTGGTGCCGGCGGTCGGCGCGACGGATTTTGATGCCGTGGCGGCCCTGTCACGGGACAACCCGGACTGCCGCCACGCCTTCGGCATCCACCCGATGTACGTCGGCCAGGCTGGGCCGGACGATCTCGATCGCCTGCGCGAAAGGCTCGCCGAAGGCTCGGCGGTGGCGGTGGGAGAGATTGGGCTCGACGGGTTCGTGCCGGACGGCGACCTGCCGCTGCAGATGCGCTATTTCGAGGCGCAGCTCAGGCTCGCCCGGGATGTCGATCTGCCGGTGGTGCTTCACATCCGCCGCGCCCAGGACGAGATCCTCAAGTTTCTGAGGCGGATCCCGGTGCCGGGTGGCATCGCCCACGCATTCAACGGCAGCCGTCAGCAGGCCGATGCCTTCATCAAGCTGGGCTTTCGGCTGGGGTTTGGCGGCGCGATGACTTACCCCGGGTCAAGGCGCATCCGCGAGCTGGCGGCGACACTGCCGCTCGAATCCATCGTGCTGGAAACCGACGCGCCCGACATCCCGCCCGTGTGGTGCGGCGGCGGGCGCAACGATCCGGGCAACCTGGCGCGCTTTGCCCACGAACTGGCAGCGCTACGGGACATGCCGGTGGAGGCGTTGATCGCCGCGACGGGCGTCAATGCGGTGGCGGCGATCCCGGGGCTGGCAACCCTCAGGCCGGCGGGGTAGGCGTCCGGCTGCGTGCGATGATGTGGCGGATCTCCGTCTTCATCTCTTCGACATTGCCGTCGAAGTTGCCACAATTCATCATCGACACCCCGAACACGTAGGCGTACAGCAACACGCTGCGGGTCGAGGCCTCGTTTTTCGGCAGACCGCAGGCGATGAACAGATCCCGGGCGCAGTTGAGGCGCGCGGTGTCCACTGCCTCGACGATCTTCTGGGCGGCCGGATCACGACGGGCCCAGTCGCGCATCGCTAGCTCGATGAGGATGCCCTTGTTGTTGCGGCTGGCGCTGTAGACGTCGATGACGTGGTAGAGCTGGGCTTCCTCGCGGCCGGGTTCCGGGCGCGTCTGCTTGACGATGTCGCGGATGCGGCCTTCCTTCCAGGTCTCGAGCACGGCGTCGAGGAGATCCTGCCGATCCTTGAAATGCCAGTAGAAACTGCCCTTGGTGACGTGCAGGCGTTTGGCCAGGATTTCCACACGGATGCTTCCCGCGCCCTCGTCGGCAAGGGTGTCGAGGGCGGCGTGAATCCAGGTGGTGCGGTCGAGTTGGGCGCGGGGAGGCTTATCCATACGCAGTAGTATTGACGCTTATTGCTCCATACGCTACCGTACGGAAAGTGACAAGGCAAGGCTTGCTGTGAGAAGCTAGCCTGCTTGACGCCGTGACGGTGCGCGCAAATGCGCTGCAGTGTCGGCAAGGCGAAAAAAGAGGCTGTCGGCCCGTGGCGGGATGGAACTCCCGGCGCGCTGGCATGCCGAAAATGGTGGAGAACGTCTCATATGGAAGGAGCGCAGCATTGAAGATTCTGGTTCCCGTTAAACGCGTGGTCGACTACAACGTCAAGGTGCGCGTGAAGAGCGACGGTTCCGGCGTGGATATCGCCAACGTCAAGATGTCCATGAACCCCTTCGACGAGATCGCTGTTGAAGAAGCCGTGCGCCTGAAGGAAGCCGGTGTCGCGACCGAAGTCGTCGCGGTGTCGTGCGGCGTGGGCGCCTGCCAGGAAACCCTGCGTACCGCGATGGCCATCGGCGCCGACCGGGGCATCCTCGTCGAAACCGACGTGGAACTCCAGCCCCTCGCCGTGGCCAAGCTGCTCAAGGCCCTGTGCGACAAGGAACAACCCCAGGTGGTGATCTGCGGCAAGCAGGCCATCGACGACGACGCCAACCAGACCGGTCAGATGCTCTCCGCGCTGATGGGCTGGCCCCAGGCCACCTTCGCTTCCAAAGTGGCGGTGAGCAGCGGCAAGGCAACCGTCACCCGTGAAATCGATGGCGGTCTCGAGACCCTCGAAATCGCCCTGCCTGCAGTAGTGACCACCGACCTGCGCCTGAACGAGCCGCGTTACGCGACGCTGCCGAACATCATGAAGGCCAAGAAGAAGCCGCTGGAAACCGTCAAGCCGGCCGATCTGGGCGTCGATGTGACGCCGTGTCTCACGACCCTCAAGGTCGTCGAGCCGGCCAAGCGCAGCGCTGGCGTGATGGTGGCTGATGTGGTTCAGCTGGTCGAAAAACTCAAGAACGAAGCGAAGGTGCTGTGATGACGGTTCTGGTTGTTGCCGAACACGATAACGCGTCCCTGAAGGCCGCGACGCTCAACACGATTGCCGCCGCCGCCAAGCTGGGTGGCGATCTGGCCGTGCTGGTTGCCGGTTCCGGCGCCGGTGCCGCCGCCGAAGCCGCTGCCAAGGTGGCCGGCGTCGCCAAGGTGCTGGTGGCCGATTCCGCCGCCTTTGCCGACCAGTCCGCCGAGAACCTCGCCGCCCAGATCGTCGCCGTCGTCAATGCGGCCGGTGGCGCGATCAGCCACGTGCTGGCTCCGGCGACCACCTTCGGCAAGAACGTGCTGCCCCGCGTGGCCGCCCTGCTGGATGTGGCGCAGATCTCCGACATCGTCGGCATCGAATCCGCCGACACCTTCGTCCGCCCGATCTACGCCGGCAACGCGCTGGCCACGGTCAAGTCCGCCGACGCCGTCAAGATCATCACCGTGCGTACCACCGCCTTCGAAGCGGCGGGTGAGGGCGGTTCTGGCGCTGTCGAACAGGTTGCCGCGGTGGCGGATGCCGGCCTCAGCAAGCTGGTCGGTCGCGAGCTCACCAAGTCTGCCCGTCCTGAGCTTGGCGCTGCCAAGATCATCGTCTCCGGCGGCCGCGGCATGGGCAGCAGCGAGAACTACCACAAGGTGCTCGAGCCCCTCGCCGACAAGCTGGGTGCCGCCCTTGGTGCCAGCCGTGCGGCCGTCGATGCGGGCTACGTCCCGAACGACTACCAGGTCGGCCAGACCGGCAAGATCGTCGCCCCGCAGCTGTACGTGGCGGTCGGCATCTCCGGCGCCATCCAGCACCTGGCCGGCATGAAGGATTCCAAGGTGATCGTGGCGATCAACAAGGATCCGGAAGCGCCGATCTTCCAGGTGGCCGACTATGGCCTCGTTGCCGACTTGTTCGACGCGGTTCCGCAGCTGGTCTCCGCAGTCTGACAAGCCCCAGTCGGGATCGCTTGAATGAACTTCGCGCCCGACCTCTTCTCGACAGCATGGCACGTGGGTGCCATCTGCTGCGGGGCGGGGGTCGGAGCGTGGATTTATCGGACGGCCCCGTGGCGGCGGCTGCTCGATGGGCATCAGCTCAACGCGCTGCTGGGCGCCGCCGTGATTCTTACCCTGCTGTGGAGCATGAACGCCGGCGTCAAGCCCGGGCTCAATCTCCATCTGCTCGGGGCCATGGCCAGCACGCTGATCTTCGGGCCACAGCTGGCCCTGGTGGTGGTGGCGCTCGCCCTGCTGGGGATCACCATCAATGGCAGCGCCGAATGGGCGGCCTATCCGCTCAACCTGCTGGTGATGGGCATCGTGCCGGTGCTGGCGGGGCGGTTTTATTTCCGCCTCGTGGAGCGCTGGCTGCCCAAGCATTTCTTTGTCTATATCTTCATCAATGCCTTCATTGGCGCCGCGGCGGTGGTCCTCGTCCAGGGTACCGTGGCGTCGGTGATGCTCTTTGCTGCCGGCGCTTACCCGGCGGATCTGCTGTTGTCCGAGTACCTGCCCTTCTTTTTGCTGCTTGGCTTCGCCGAGGCCTGGCTGTCGGGTATGGCGCTCACATTGCTGGTGGTTTACCGCCCGGAATGGGTGGCGAGTTTTGATGACCGCAGTTATTTGAATCAGTAAGCCGGCCCTGCCAGGTCGTAAATCCAAAACAACTAGAGTGGAGAAAAAATACGATGAGCAGTTACAACGCCCCTATCCGTGACATGCAGTTCGTGATGCGCGAACTGGCTGATCTCGAAGCCGTCGCCGCCCTGCCTGGCTGTGAGGATGCCTCCCCCGACGTGGTGGATGCGATCCTCGAAGAGGCCGGCAAGTTCGCCAACGGCGTGCTGGCTCCCCTCAACCGTGCTGGTGACACCATCGGCGCCAAGTGGGACAACGGTGTCGTGACGACCGTGCCGGGCTGGAAGGATGCCTACACGCAGTTCGCCGAAGCCGGCTGGACTGCGCTGGCCTGCGAACCCGAATTCGGTGGCCAAGGCCTGCCGAAGCTGGTTTCCACCGCTGTGATGGAAATGTGGAAGTCGGCCAACATGGCCTTCTCCCTGTGCCCGATGCTCACCACCGGCGCGATCGAAGCGATCTCCCTGTGCGGCACCGATGCCCAGAAGGCCGACTACCTGCCCAAGATGGTGAGCGGCGAATGGACCGGCACCATGAACCTGACCGAGCCCCAGGCCGGTTCCGATCTCGCCGCCGTGCGCAGCCGCGCCGTGCCCCAAGGTGATGGCACCTACAAGATCTTCGGCCAGAAGATCTTCATCACCTACGGCGAGCACGACATGACGGACAACATCATTCACCTGGTGTTGGCTCGTCTGCCGGATGCGCCGGAAGGTGTGAAGGGCATCTCGCTGTTCGTGGTGCCCAAGTTCCTGCTCAACGCCGACGGCACCCCGGGCGAGCGCAACGATGTGCATTGCGTGTCCATCGAACACAAGCTCGGCATCCACGGCAGCCCGACAGCCGTGCTGGCTTTCGGCGATAACGGCGGCGCCATCGGCACCCTGGTCGGCGAAGCCAACCGCGGTCTCGAGTACATGTTCGTGATGATGAACGAAGCCCGCTTTGCAGTCGGCATGGAAGGCCTGGCCCTCTCCGAGCGTGCCTATCAGCAGGCGCTGGCCTACGCCAAGGACCGTGTCCAGGGCACCGAAGCCGGCGTTCGTGGCGGCCCGAAGGTGAGCATCCTGCATCACGCCGACGTGCGTCGTCTGCTGATGAACATGAAGTCCACCACCGAAGCCATGCGCGCACTGGCTTACGTGGTCGGTGCGGCTACCGACATGGCTCATTACCACGCCGACGAAGCCGTGCGTACCCGTAGCCAGGCATTCGTTGATCTGATGATCCCGGTGGTCAAGGGCTGGTGCACCGAGAACGCCAACCTCATCACCTCCGATGGTGTGCAGGTGCACGGTGGTATGGGCTTCATCGAGGAAACCGGCGCCGCCCAGCACTACCGTGACGCCCGCATTACCGCGATCTACGAAGGCACCACCGCCATCCAGGCCAACGACCTGATCGGCCGCAAGATCGCCCGCGAAGGCGGTCTCACTGCCAAGGCGCTGGTTGCCGAGATGCGCAAGGTCGAGGCCCAACTGGCGGAAGCGTCTGGCGACGAGTTCGCAGCCATCCGCAAGTCCCTGTCGGCCGGCGTGACGGCGGTGGAAGAAGCGGTGGAATACATCGTCGCGACCTACGGCAAGGACATCAAGGCGGCATCCGTCGGCTCTGTGCCCTTCCTGAAGCTCCTCGGCATCGTTGCCGGTGGCTGGCAGATGGCCCGTGCCGCGCTGGTCTCCGCCCGTCGCCTGGCCGAAGGCAGCGGTGATGCGTCGTTCTACAAGACCAAGATCACCACCGCGCGCTTCTACGCCGACCACGTGCTGTCGCAGGCTCCGGGCCTGGCTTACACGGTGGTGAATGGCGCTGCTGGCGCGCTGGATCTGACGGAAGATCAGTTCTGATCCTGAACTGACTGTCGGTTCTGGATCGCCAGACAAATGCCGTTCAGCGTAAGCTGAACGGCATTTTTATTTGGTCGCAGCGATTTCAAAGATTCGATTTGATCGAAGTTCTTGTCGTGGATCGCCGGGGCGTGCGTTTCAGGGGGCTCATCGTGTTCTGGTCTCCAATGGCCGGCCCAGCCGAGATTGCGGGAGAGAATCTATTTTTCGGCTTCCAGTTTCTCCACCACGAAGGAGTCGATGATCCGATCGACCAGACTCTGGACTTTCATGTATTCGACGTTCTGGTCGATTCGCGCCCCGTACATATGGCCGAACGCGAGGTAGAAGTAGTAGTTCGAATCCCCTACCGGGAGCAGCCAGGTGTCGTTTTCGTCCATGCCCGGCACGGTCGGGCTTCTTTCGCGCAAATGTACCCAGCGGTTACCGTTGCGCACCACGTACTCGGTGGGCTCCAGGAATGCTCTGAAATGCGTGCCTTCTGCAATTTTTCTCGCGTTGTAGTCGCGGGTCCAGGTTTCTTTATCCAGAATAAGATGTTCTATCGACTCGGCGCGCCGGTCACGGATACCTAGTGTGACCGCGCCCCCGGCGGTCCAGTCACCGCAGAATTTCCCGAAAGTCATGAAGTCATAGCCGAAGTAGGCGTTTCTGTGCTTGGTGCCGAGTATCTGGAATGCTGCGGTTACGCCAGGGTAAGGGGGAGGGTTAGCTCGATCTCGCCGGTTCAGAAAGTAACCCGGTACTGGGGGGCTTGGGGTATTCGCCTTACCGCTCGTGTAAGTCACCATCTCGAACCGGACGTCGCTTGGCTCGGCGCCTGAGTAACACACGCTGATATTGACCCCGTCCAGGTAGGCGTGGACAACGCGGTATTCCCCGAACAGGTTGACGGTGTAGTGCTTTAGGCTCAACTCCCGCGGTGCGCGGGGTGAGGCCGGCAAGGGGTGACCTGTGCTCCCATCTCGGCGCGCTTCGAAGGCACAACCGGCTACCGCCGCGGCCACCCCCCAAAAGAGCAGCAGGGTGCGTTTGGGAGTGCTCATTTCGTTCCGCTCCCCAATTGCCGGCGTAACTGTTCAAGTTGATCAAGGCGGGCGTCGCTGGGCGCAGGTGGCGCACCGTTCCATCCCTGCGAACCGGGCAGGGTTGGCATTGGTGTCTTCAATTGCAGCCGCCAGTTTAGTTCGTTCTGGTTTGTCTGCAGTGTGTTGATGTCTATTGCCGGCGCCATTGCGGGCAGCTGATTGCTCAGCCACGCGTGCAGGAATGGGGTAATATGGGATTGTCTATTCTGGTTCATTTCGTGAATATTCAGATCTCGGTAGCTAAACAGTTTGGCGTGATTGACGTTGGTCATATCGCATCCTATCGCCGCGGTGCCGCCGCAACTGTGCACTGAGTAAGATGTGGCGGACATCTCGGCGACGTCTGACCAGGATAAGGCCCCTGGGTAGCCACCGATAACCACGGCGACGGGGTCGTTTTCCGGCGCCCAGAAGCTGGGGGTCATGCGTGAAACAACCTTCGCGGTAGTCTCAAATCGATTCTTTTCTGCTGCCGGATTGTTGACGAGCAAGGTCAGCGGTGCATCCGTGACGCCCCTTTCGGCGAGCAGGTACAATGCGCCCACTTGGGTCATGGTGCCCCGGCTATGGGATGGACTAATGACGGGATTGTCGTAAGCGATGCTGCCATCCTTGAAGCGGTGTTCGGCCTCACCTGTCGCATTGCGCTGCAACAACAGTTCCTGAACGACGCTGGCCTCCAGCCTGGAGGCGGGTGACGGGATTTTGAAGATTTCAGCGGCTTTTTCGATGGCAGCCACGATCAGTTCTCCCGCGCCGTTGCTGGCTTCGTCGGTATGCACTAAGTAGGTCATGTTCGGTGTGGTTTCCCCTTTTTTCTGAATCCGTGCATAGTCATCGCTCGGGGGTGTCATCTGCAAGGCTAGTTGGGCCGCCCTGTCCAAGGAATTGAAGATTCCGTTGCTGAAGACACTGGAGTCCTTCTTTTCGTCGTTGCTCAGGGCCTTCAGCTCCTCGACGGTAGCGGGCAGAGTTAGGACGTTGTTGATTGTTTCGTGCCCGTTCTGGGCGGTCAGATCGCTGTCGAGGCTTTGTTCTCCGCGCGCAACCTGTTTGACAGCGTTGGCGTCCAGATCACGATTCGGGTTGTACGCTGTGATGGCGGCGAGAGCCTCGGTCTGCACCTGTTCGTCCGACCATTCCGGATGGGCGGAGGCAATCTGCTGTTTGCTTTCGACTAATCTCCGGCTGTTCTGCTCCTGATCATTGGTGCAGGGTTGCTGGATGCAGAAGACCTTGTGTAAGGTGGGATTCAGATACTTTCTGATTCCTTCGTCAGCGAGGACGGCGGCGATGTCTGCGATTAACGTTCCGGCTTCGCTGCTTCGGTTGACGCTGCTCTGCATGGCACCGATGTCGTCGCGCGTCAGCGAACGCGTGGCGCCCTCTAGATCCCGCTTGAGGGTGTCGGAGGCTTGTCGATCACCGCTGCGTATCTCAAGCGTGCCTGCCCCGATTACGGCGTAGGTGGTCGAGTTGTCACTGTTTGCCTTGCTGGCGTTGGCGAGCATGCTGCCAAAAGCGCTCTTGCCGAGGCCGTATCCGGGATTGGACACAATGTCTGAACTCAGATTGACACCTCCAGCGCTGGCCGACGCTTCCTTGTGATTGTCGATGTCGGTATAGGCGAGGCTGTTGGTGGAGAGGCGGTTGTCGTTGGGGGCTGCTGTGCTGGAAATCGCGCTGCCGTCGAGTTGCGTATGCTGCCCAACATCTACGTCGTAGCCTCCAGCGCCACCGAACAGACCGCTCTGCCGGTTGACGCTGGCGTAATCTGCGTGCGCTCGGCTCCAATTGACAGCGATGTTGGCGGAGCCGCCGCCCGTACCGTAAGTGGCGGAGGCTCCTGCGCTGATTTGGTGCTGGTCTGCGTGATATCGCATCGTGTCTTGGACGCTCTGGATTGTCAGGTTGCGCCCAATGTCGGCCTCCAACCGTGAACCCACCGCTTGGGCGCCTTCGAGAACGGTATCGCGACCGCTGCGCAGAACCAACGTATCGCTGGCTTCGACTTGGGTTGTGACCTGCTGCACCGACTTGCCGTCGCTCCCGCCCGAGCCTGCATATGCGCTGCCATTTAGGGTGATACCCGTCTGCTTACCCAACGACACGCCCACCCCGACAGACCACCCGCCGATGCTGTTTGACGAATGCTGGTCGGTCATATTCTGACCGCTCTGGAGCAGCATGTCGCGAGTGGCTGTGAGGGTCACGTTCTGGCCTTTGAGGGCACTTGCAACGACTTCAAGATCTCCAGTGCCATCCACAGGTAGCCCGGTCGCAGTCTGCTCTCCGATTGCGGTGATGCCGATATTGCCGCCTGCAAGTGCGTAGCTGCCGCGGACGAGGGTGGAAGTGGCTTCGGAGCGGCTCTGGCTCCGACTGCTACTGACCGAGACCTGGATGCTGACACTGCCTGTGTCCCCTTTACTAATGGCGGTCGCCTCCTTCGTCATCGCGCCATAGCTAGCGTATGCCGTTGCGCCCGCTTTTGCCGCGTGCAGCGCACCCAGGCGGCCATCCTGAGCCTCTTGCGCTCGCTGGGCGGAAGCATCGACAGCCTGAGCGGTATCGATAATGGCGCTCTTTAGCGCGAGCGTGACACCGCTTTGTTTGAACTCATGGGATTCTTGATAGCTGGCCTTATCCTGTTGCGCCTCAATACTCACGTTTCGGCCCATTAGCGCTATGTCTTCGCCGGCCAGCATGTCGCTAGATTTGATTGCAACATCTCCCTTCGCGCTTACGAGTAAGCTGCCGTCCACCGCGCCGATGGTGCTCCCGACGTGAACTACGTTGGTGTCGCTGGTAGCGTCCTTGAGTTGCTGTGAGCCAATGGTGAAGCCGACACCACTTCCTCCTAGCAAACCGCTCTTCTTTGTCTGACTTTGGTGAGATTGGGTGTTGGAAGTCACGATGCTTTCCACGGTGAAGTTACGCTGCGCCACCAGTGCAGTGCCCTCCGTGCTCACCACATTGCTGCCCATGACCCGGATGTCCCGGCCGGCATACAGGGTGGTGGTGTCGCCGCTCAGGGTGCTGGCGAGGGCTGTGGTGCTGTCCAGCGTATCGCGGGTGGTGATGGTTGTGCTGGATAGCAGGCTGCGTTGTTTGTACTGGTGGGCTTCATCAAGAAGCTGACGTTGGGTGCCGGCCATGAGGGTGAGATCGCGCCCGGCCGTGACGGTCAGGGCGCCGTGATCGCTGGTGAGCTGGGCGGCGCGGGCGGTGATGTCCTGGCCGGCTTGCAGGTGCAGGTCGCCGGTAGTGTGGATCGTGGAGCCGATTTCGCGGTCTTCTCCGTCTCGGCGATAGTTTCGAGCGTTCCAGACAATCTCCTGGCGGCGGCTTTCGGCCAGGGTGCCGAGATCCAGATTGCGGCCAGCGACGAGGGTGGTGGAGCCCGCCGGGCCGGCCCCGGTGGGGGCGAGGTTGATGAGCTGGCTGGCGTCGAGGTGGAGATCACGGCCGGCTTCGAGGGTGAGATCGCCGCCCCCGACATAGACGGTGGCGGTCCGGTCGACGGCGGTGCGGCTGCCCTGGCGGGATTGGGTGGATGCAGTGGTGCTGGCCACCGTGAGATCGCGACCGGCGAGGAGTGTCAGCGCACGCGAGGCTTCGATGCGTCCTCCGATGTTTTCCAGATCGCCGAGCGTTCGGGCATCGACCGCGCTGCTACTGATACGACCGCCTGCATTGCGCAGGGTGTCGGCGGTGAGGTCCAGGCGCTCGCGTGCGGCGAGGGTGCCGCTGTTTTTCACGCTGCCTTGTGCTGCGAGGGACAGGCTGGCGCCGGCAAGGAGGCCTCCGGCGCCGTCGATGTCACCGTCGCGAACGACGGCATAGACCTGAGGTACGAGCACGTGAGTGACGCTGCCGTCGGCGAGCGTGATGGGGGTGCTCACAAGCCAGACGATGTCGGTGGTGAGCGCTGCCATCTGTTCGGCGCTGAGGGCGACGCCTGGGCGGAGTTGCCACGCCTGCGCGAAGCGGGCTCCGGCAGTCATCAGCGCTGCGAACTGGGTCTCGTCGTCGGTGTAACCATCGAGGAAACGCTGGCCGGTGAGCTGGGCGATCTGCTCGCGCACGAGGCGTTGTTCGTAAAAGCCGTCGCCGAGGCGCTTCTGCACTGCGTTCGGGTCGCTTGCGAGTTGGCCCAGGAGGTAGTCGGAGCTAAGCCACAGGCGCGCATCGGTGAAGCGCGGGTCGGTCTCGATGAGGTAGCGGGCGCGGGTGTCTGCGTTCAGGCGGAACAGGCTGCTGTTGGGCAGGGTGAAGGAGGGCGCGATGGATCGCACAACGGTCTGCGTGTTGCTGGCGATGGTATTGCCGGTGGGGATCGCGGAGGTCCGAGGGGTGACGCTGTCGGCTGCGGTTGCTGCGTCACGGGATACCGGGGTGCTTTGGGCTACGGTTTGCGATGGGCTGTCCGTCGTGTTGATTTGCGCCAGGGGGGGGATGGTCACCGCCGGACTCGTGGGGACAACACCGGTATCCCGTGCGATGGTGGTCGGCGTGGCGGTATCGAGGATCTTGCCGGTGATCCGGTTGCCGGTGTCCACGCTGCTGCGCACCTCGATGAGCACCGGAGTACGTGAGGCGGGAGTGGTCGCATGGCTACCGGTCGCCGTTGCCACGAGGGCGTCGATGGACCTGTGCCCGATGCTTGTTCCGCTTCCGGCGACCGTGGTGTTTTCGGCGAGGATGGGTGTGACCAGCGCATAGGTCTGGATGCGTGGGGCGGGGGCGTAGTCGGCGAGCAGCGTTCCCTGGCTGTCGCGCCCGTCTTCCTTGAACCGCCAGTAATCGATTGCCTCCCCAATGTCGGTGGCCGTGCGCGTGCCGGTGGCAGTGCGGTTATCCAGTGTGGCGAGCTCCAGCCGGAGTTGCCGCCCGGCGATGATCTGGCTCATGTCGTTGGTGAGCGCTGCGCTGGTGACGTGCAGATTGCTGCCGGCCAGAATCCGGGCCGGGTCGCTGGCGAGCAGGCGTACCTCATCGACGGTGCGGTTGAAGTTGTATTCGACAAACCATTCGCTGGAGGTCAGGCGGCCGTCGTCGTAAGGCTGGTTGACGACGAGAGTCCGGACTCCGTCGTCATCGAAGCTGTATTCATAGTGAACTTCAGACGCGTCGTAGCGCTCGGGGTGCTCCTTGAACGAGAACTCCCGATGCGCTGTGACCGACGTACGCACCACCTCGGTGGCAAAGTGCGTGTCCAGGTTTTCGATGCGCTCGGCGCTGAGGGTGAGGTTGCCGAGGGCTTCGATGGTGGCGCTGCGGTTGATCACGGTGCGAGCTTGGCCGCTGGCGTGGCTGGTGGTGTCGAGTCCACCGCCAATGACGAGATCGCCAGCGCTGAATAACAGACCGTGCTCGCTGTTGATGAGATTGCCGATGCCCATGTCGAGGCGCTTCCGCGCGGCGATCACCGGCGCGCTGCCGTCTTCTGCGGCGTTGGTGAGGGTGGCGGCCTGGATTGCCAGGTTGTCCCCGTAGATGCGGCCACTACCTAGGTTGTCAAGGAGGGCGCTTTCGAGGCGCGCGTCGCTGGCGTCGATGAGGCCGCGGTTCACCAGGGTGGAACTGGCGAGGAGTGCCGAGCCGGCCTGCATTTCGCCAGTGGCCCGGTTGTCGAGGGCTGCGACCCGTAAGTCGAGGTGGCCGCCAGCGGCGAGGCTGGCGCTGTTGGTGAAGGTGCCTGAAAGCGCAAGCCTGGCGTTGCCGTTGGCGCGAATTTCACCGTTGTTGCCGAAATCGCCAGCGAGGTGCAGGTCGAGATCACCCCAGCTGAGCAGGCGCCCGTCGCCACCGAGTGTTGCGGCGGAGATCGAGAGTTGCCGGCCGGCGAGGATTTCGCCACCGCTGTTGATGATTGCGAGGGTTGGCCGCGGGTTGGGGTCGTGGAGCACGACGCTGCCGAGGGCGCTCAAAAGGCCTCGGGTGTTGTCGATGTGACCGGTGCTGGTGACGCGCAGGCTGTCATCGGCGGCGAGCAGGCCGTCGCGATTGTCGAGCCGCGGCGTGACGAGCTCGACGGTGCGGCCCTGAATGCCCAGGCCGGGGCCCCGCGTGTTGTTGTTCAGTATTGCGGCTGCGCTGAGCTGGGCGTGTTGGGTGGATTGGATCGCGCCGCGGGTGTTGTCGATGCTGCTGGCGACCGCGAGGCTGAGATCGCCCGTGCTTTGGATACGCCCGTCGGCATTGTGCAGCGCCGTTGCCGTGACGGTGGTGACGCCGAGGCTGGCAACGGTGCCGCCGATGGTGTTGTCGATTTTGTCGGCGAGGACTTCAAGGCGGCCGGCGCCAATGTAGCCGGCCTGGTTGTCGAGAAGACCGCTGCGGAGCACAACATCGGCGCCACCGAAGATGCCGCCGGTTGCGAGGGTGGCGCGATTGACGAGATCGGCGCCGCGGGTGTCGATGAGCAGGTGACCGCTGGCCTGGATCAGGCCTCCCTGGTTGTCGAGGGGGCCGCTGGTTACGGTGAGGGTGCCGGCGTCCTGGCTGCCGGAGGCGACGATGTGTCCGTCGCGGTTGGCAAGGGGGCCACGGCTGGTTACGGTGGCGCTGCTGGCGACGAGCGTGCCGCGGGTGTTGTCGAGTTGGCCGCTGGCGAGGGTGAGGCTACGGGCAGCTGCGATGTGCCCGCCTGCGTTGGTGGTGAGCCCGCCGGCGGTGAGTGTGAGGCCACCCGCGATGGCTGCCAGGGATCCGCTGCGGTTGTCCATCTCGGCGCCGGTCAGGTTCAGATCGGTGCCGGCTGCGATGAGGCCGGAGGCGTTGCCGAGGGTGGTTGCGGTGACGTCCAGCCGGCTGCCGGCAGTGATTTCACCATTTGTGTTGGCAAGCACGGAGGTGGTGATCAGGCCGTCATGGCCGGCGTGGACGCGTCCGCCGTCGCGGTTGTCGAACTGGCGGTTGGCCGCAGCGGTGAGGGCCTGGGTGCTGGCAATCTCGCCGTGGCGGTTGTCGACAACGTTGGCAGCGAGCTTGACTGCGCCGTTGCCGGCGATCTGCCCGTCGCGGTTGTCGAGGATGCTGGCGACGTTGATGTGGGCTTCGCTGGTGCCGGTTTGCCAGAGGGTGCCACCCTGGTTGTTCAGGCTGTCTGCGCTGAGGGCCAGGCCGACGGCCTGGGTGGAGGCGCCGGCAAGCTCAACGCGGTGGGCGACGAGATCGAGTTTGCCGGCACTGGCGATCTGGCCGCCGTCGCCGAGGAGCGTGGCTGCGCGGATACTCAGCTGGCCGGTCGCAGCGTGCTCGATACGCCCGGCCGTGTTGTCGAGGGTGGCTGCGGCAAGGCTCAAGGCGTTGCCGTTGCTGGCGATGCGGCCACGGGTATTGACGAGGGTGCCGGGTAGTTCGAGGTGCTGATCACTGCTGCCGGTTTGTACGATCTCGCCGTCGGTGTTGTCGAGGGCGGAAGCGCGCAGTGTGAGGGCGGCGGCATTGAGATGGGCCAGGCGGGTGTCGAGGAGGCCGGCAACCTGGGTCTGTAGCCGGTTGCTCGCGCTGATGTCGGCGCCGGTTGCACGGAGATCGCCACTGCGTGCGGTGAGCTGGATGGAGGCGGCGGCGCTCTGGCTGGCGGAAAGCTCGAGCTGGGCTGCGTCGAACATGAGGCTGCCGGCGGCGAGCTGGCGGCCATGGGCGTCGAGCTGGCGTTGGGCGCTGAGCGAGAGGCTGCCGTCGCTGGCGAGGTGTCCGTCTGCCTGAAGGCCGGCGGCCAGGAGGCTGCCGGCGCCCGCAGCGACGGTGCCGGCGGTGATGCCGAGGTCGCGCCCCGCGCCGAGCACGCCGCCGTGGGTGAGGGTGTCGGCGACAGCGAGGGTGACGTTGCGGCCAGCGTACAGGGTGCCATCCGGGTTGTTGAGGTTGGCAGCCTGGAGATTGAGGTCGAGGGTGGCGAGGAGGGTGCCGCCCAGGTTGTCCAGTTGGCCGGCCGCAACAGCGAGGCCCCCGTTGCTGGAGACGCGTCCAGCGTTGTTGTCGAACTGCGCGGCGACGCTCAGGGTGCTCGTACCACTGCCGGTTTGCAGCAGCTTGCCGCGCTGGTGGTCGAGGGTGCTGGCGCTGATGTGCCAGGTGTCGGCCTGGCTGGTGGCGTTGTCGAGCACAAGGCGCTGGGTGCTCAGGTTCAGGTGGCCGTTGCTGATGATCTGACCGCCGCTGCCGGTGAAGTTGGTGGTGTCGATTGTCAGCGTGCCGCCGCCGGCATGGCCGATGAAACCGTTGCGGTTGTCCATGCCGGCAGCGCTGAGGTGCAGGTTGTCGCCGTTGCTGTGGATTTGCCCGCCGGTGTTGGTGAGGGCGCCGGGGAGTGCGATGTGCAGGGCACCACCGCCGGTCTGGCGCAAGTCGCCACCGGTGTTGTCGAGGCGCCGGGCATGAAGGCTGAGTTCAGCTGCGCTGACGTGGGCGGCTCGGGTGTCGAGGAGGTCGCCGGCTTGGGCGTTGAGGGTGGTTTCGGCGCGGACATTCGCGCCGGACAGGCTTAGCGTGTCGGCCGCAAGGCGGATGGCATGGGCGGCGTTGAGGCTGCTGCCGAGGTCGAGAGCGGGGGCGCTGAGGGAGAGGGCGCCTGCGGCGAGGTGCTGGCCGTGGGCAGTGATGGCTGAGCTGGCCTGCACGTTGAGCGAGCCGGTGTCGGCAAGGTGGCCGTCAGTTTGCATGCCGGCGGCGATAAGACTGCCGGAGGTGGCGTTGATCCGTGCTGCGCTGACATCCAGGTGGCGGGCGGCGGCGATCACCCCGTCGTGCTGGAGGGCGCCGGAAAGGGCCAGGTTGGCGTCGCGTCCGGCGTAGAGGCTGCCGCTGCCGTTTGCCAGCTCGCCACCCCGCAGGGTGAAGTTGGTGGCGGCAAAGAGGCGGCCACTGGCGTTGTCGAAGAAGTCGGTGCTGAGATGGGCGGAACCCGTGGCGGCTTCGAGTTGCCCGGCGGCGTTGGCGAGGCGGGAGGCGCCAAGGGTGAGACCGTGATTGCCTGCAATGAGCCCGCCGGTGTTGTCCAGCAAGCCGGCGACGCGGACGGTGAGTTGGGCGTCTTGCGTGGCAACGACGCTGCCGCCCCGATTGTCGAGGGTGGCTGCATTGAGGGTGAGGTCGGCGTTGCTGGCGATCTGCCCGCCGCGGTTGGTGAGTTCGTCGTGTACTTGCAGGTGTGCGGCGCGGGTACCGCTACTGATGAGGGCGCCGCCGCGGTTGTCGAGGCTGGCGGCGCTCAGGTCGAGGTGGTCGGCGCTCAGATAGGCGTCGCGGCTGTCGAGGTGGCCGCTGATCTGCGCTTGCAGTTGTCCGTTGGCCACGAGGCGGGCTGTGTGGGCGTCGAGCAGGTCGGCGCTGAGGGTGAGGTTGCGGGCTCGGGTTGTGCTGCCGGAGAGGTCGAGACTGCTTGCGGCGATGCTGAGCGCGCCCGCCGCAAGGTTCTGGCCGTGGGCGGCGAGGGCTGAGCGGGCTTGGAGGGTGAGCGCACCGTCGCCCTCAAGCCGGCCGTCGGGCTGCAGACCGGCGGCGAGGTGGCTGCCGGGGCTGGTCTGGATCCATGCCGCGCTGACGCCCAGATGACGGGCGGCAGCGAGCGTGCCGCTGCTTTCGAGTCCGCCCGCGAGTGCGAGGGCCACATCGCGCATGGCGTAGGCGCTGCCGTCGTGATTGGTGAGGGTGCCTGCGGTGACGCGCAGATCGTCCGTGGCGTAGAGCTGACCGCGGGTGTTGCTGATGAAGTCAGCACCAATGGCGAGGCTGCCGTGCTGTGCCTCAAGGCGGCCACCGTCGTTGTTCAGGCTGCCGACGGTGAGGGCGAGGTCGGCGTTGGTGCCGATGTGGCCGTTCTGGTTGTGGAGCTGGCCGCTGACGGTGAGTGAGGCCGGAGCACTGCCGGTCTGGAGGAGGGTGCCCTGGCGGTGGCTGAACTCGGCGGCGGTGATCGTGAGATGCGTGGCCTGGGTCTGGGCGCGATCGAGGTCGAGATGGCCCGCGGTGAGGTCGAGCTGGCCCTGGGTAATGAGTTGCCCGTCGCTTCCGCTGAAAGTGTCGGCGCGGAGGCTGAGGGTGCCGTTGCCCCGGTGTTCGATCTGCCCGCCTCGATTGAACAGCGTGGCAGCGCCGAGATTGATCGCGACGGCGTTGCTGGCAAGGCGCCCGCTGCTGTTGTTGAAGGTGCCGGCAAATACAAGCTGCAGCGGGTCCGTGCCCAGATGGAGGAGTACGCCACCTGTGTTGTCGAGGTCGTGGGCTGCCAGCGCGAGCTGGCCGGCAGAAATGTTGGCAGTCGCGCTGCGAAGAAGCCCAGGCGTACTGACGGTGAGGCGGCCCTCGGTGTGGAGCCGGCTTGCCGAGAGATTCAGGTCGCCCTGGGTGGCGCGCAGCTGAACGGCTGGGGCAGTGAATCGGGCCGTCGAGTGGTCGAGACTGGCAGCGCTTGTGTCGATGGCGGCGCCACCGATAAGGGTGCCGTGCGCCGCCAGGGGGCCGGCGGCGCTGAGGCTGAGCATGCCGCCAGCGTTGCCGTGGCCGGCGACGAGCCAGGCGTCGGCGCCGCTGGTCAGACGCGCGCCAGGGGCGCTGGCGGACAGACTGAGGTCGCCACCGGCAACGGCGCTGCCATCAAGGCTGAGCCCTGCGTGGCCGCTCAGTACGGCGTCAGTGCCGGCGTGCAGTGCCCCGCTGCTGGTGAGGGTTTCGGGTGTGGTGATGGTCAGCCGGGTGGCGCTGTCTATCTGCCCGCTGTTGTCGATCCAGCCACGCTGGTCGATGCGCACTTCTCCGGCTGAAGCTCCGATCTGGCCGGTGTTGCGGAAGCCTACGCCAGCTTCGGTGCCGATGAGGTGAATCTTGCCGGCGTACATGCCACCCAGCACTGCGACGTCGAGGGCGAACGCCGGTGCCGAGCCGGCCGGGGGGCGTGGTGTTGCGCTGCTGCCGTCCGCCGCGACTTCGGCGGCGCCGGTTATGGCTTGAAGATCCGCGGCCCACACGCCGGCATTCAGCCGGATTGCCCGCGCGATGAGCTGGGTGAAATCGGTGTCCCGCGCGTCGAGCCCGAGGCCATCGACGACGAGCGTACCCGTGCCGACGCGGTAGCCATCGAGGCGGCCGTCGGTGATGACGGGCGTGCCCGTGGTGAGGGTGGCACGGCTCGCGTTGATGAAGCCGCAGCCATTGCAGAGGATTCCGGCCGGGTTGGCGATGATGACTTCCGCACGGGCGCCTCCGACTTCGAGGTAGCCGAGCAGCTGGCTGGGGTTGGCGGCATTGACTTCGTTGAGGATGACCCTTGCTGTGCCGGTGGCGAGCCAGGGGTTGCCTTGCACGAGTCCGCCGAGGCGGGTGGTGGCGCTGCTGCGGGCGTTGTTGAGGATGGTGCCGGCAGCAGGGACGTCGAACTGGCTGTAGGTGTTGCGCGATACGCCGGCGGCGCTGGGCGTCTGGATGTTGATGAGGGGGACGCCGTTCGGGGCGGTCAGGATGGTCGGGCGTTGGCTGCCGGGAGCGCGGCCGTCGGCGACGATCTGCGCGCTGACCTGGGCGGGCCATAGCAGGCTCCCGGTGATGAGCATGACCCCGGCGGTGAGGGCCCGAAGGTGCGTCTGGCAGGGTGTGCGCACGGAGCGGCCGGGCGATGCGCTGCGTCCAGGGGTGCCGCCCTTCGGATGGCTGCGGGCGTTTTCGGCGACAGCCATCGGGATGCCGCGGGTGGGGTTGAAGACGAGGCGGAAACACAGTCGGTTCATGGTCAGAAGCCCGATTCAGGGGGGATGGCCAGGGGGTGGCAGGTCAGGCCGATGGCGAAGCCCATCAAGGCGATGGGCGTCTGGAAGTCGGGCGACCGAGACGGGGGTGAGCCGGCGAAAACGTTGTGGTTCAGGAGACAAGCGTTGCTGCGGACGCCAAAGGTGGTGCGGGCGGGGGCGGCGAGGGGCGCGCGAATGATGGAGGTACGGGGGCCGTGGCTGGCTGTTCCGCCGGGCATGCTGTGGCGCCGGATGGCGACTTGGGTGTCGTCGTTGGTGTCGCCGGATTGGTGGTCCCAGGCTTTGAGGGAGGCGCTGATCTTGGTGCCGGCGTAGCGGTGGACCAGGCGGTTGAGCCGGATCTGGCTGTTTCTGGGATCGCCGCAGTCGCAGTCGGGCTGGGTGCGACCGTCAATAGCCTGGTGGTCGCGGCTGCCGTTGGCGGTGATGTCGCAGGTTTGGCGGGAATGGGCGTTGCCGAGGCTCGTCGGAGCGAGGTGCTGTGGATGGGATGGGCTGAGTGTCATGGGGCATCAGGGAGCCCGCACTATTTTCCATCGTGACCCCGGATGGCATTGCAGGCATTCAATGTGAATGATGTGATGCCTGTAAGTGTATACACATTGTATTGTGTAAATCAATGTGGGTAGTCGTTTTGCTTGGGCGCACGTTCGTCATGTCCAGATTGGGGCGCCGCTGACGGCCCTTCACTTGGTCATGCTCTCACTCGCCAGCAGTGTATGAGTGGTTGGCTCAGCTTTCCGCGCCTCAGGTCAATGGAGCTCTGGAAAGCGCCGTAGCCATAGCCAGGCAACGCAGAGCTGGACGCAGATCGTCAGGGCCCAGGTGCTCGTGACATAGCAGCAGGCGGCGGGGAGCATTACTTCCAGCAGTTCCTCGAAGGCCAGCCCGAGCAGGAAGAACACCAGCGTGAGGCAGGCCCACTTGGCCATGAATCCCGGGAGGTGGACGCCCATCTGGCGGTTGTAGCGGTAGTTCTGCCGGCGTTCGATGAGGCTGCCCTGGGTCACGTCGCGAAAGCACGCGAAGGGCCACAGATAGCGGTAGAGGAGGTGCCAGAAGGGTTCCTGGCGCGGCGCTGATGTCCTGTCCATCCTGACCTCCCGTCGAGGTGGAAGTCCGCCCTATCCGTATGCCGTGTCGCCGGCGAGGCGGGCCCCAGAAGCAAAAAAGCCGACGCTGACGCGTCGGCTTTCAGGCTGGAGCCGGTCGATCGAATTACTTGACGGCAGCCTTGGCGCGCAGGTCGGCGATATGGCGTTCGACACTCTGCTGCTCAAGACGTTGCTTGAGCTGACCCTTGACTTCGTCAAAAGCCGGGGCCTTGAGGGCGCGGCTGTCTTCGAGCTTGATGACGTGGTAGCCGAAGTCGGTCTTCACCGGGGTGGTGGTGATCTTGCCCTTCTCGAGCTTGGTGAGCGCTTCGGCGAAAGGCTTCACGAAGCCGGCCGGGTTGGCCCAGCCCAGATCGCCACCCTTTTCGCGGGAGCCGGGATCCTTGGACTGCTTGGCCAGATCTTCAAACTTCTCGCCCTTTTCGAGCTTGGCGATGATGGCCTTGGCGTCCTCTTCCTTCTCGACGAGGATGTGGCGGGCCTTGTATTCCTTGTCGCCGAGCTGGGCCTTGATCTTGTCGTATTCGGACTTCACATCGGCGTCGGTGACGGGGTGGGTCTTCACGAAATCCTGCAGGTAGGCGCGGATCAGCACGGCCTGGCGGGCGAGTTCCATCTGGGCCTGGACGCTGCCGTTCTTTTCGAAGCCCTTCTTGCGGGCTTCCTGGGAGAGGATCTCGCGGCGGACAAGTTCTTCCTTGACGGCGTTGCGCAGCTGCTCGGATTCAGGGGCACCCTGGGACTTCTGCTCGGAGATCATCACGTCGGCACGGGCCTGGGGGATGGCGGTGCCGTTGACGGTGGCAACAGTCTGGGCAAAGGCGGGCAGCGCAACGAAGGCTGCGAAGAGGGAAACGACCAGACGGCTCGGGAGGGTTTTCATCAGTTTTCCTTGCGTGGTGTAGGGGGTGGAGATTTAAAGGTCTTCCGGGGTTTCTGCCTGGATGGCAAGGGCGTGGATTTCCTTGCGCATCATGTCGCCGAGCGCATCGTAAATCATCCGGTGACGGGAAACGGTGTTCTTGCCGGCGAACGCCGCCGAGACAATGGACAGCCGGTAATGCCCGCCGCCCGAGCGGGCGCCCGCATGGCCGGCGTGCAGGGCGCTGTCGTCGATGAGCTCGACCTTGACCGGCGCCAGCACGGCCAGCCGCTGGCGGATTTCGTCCATGACGCTCACGGCAGGGTTTTCCGGAACGGCTTGACGGTACAGCGGGCGAACACGCCGGTGGTCATGTAGGGATCGGCCGCGGCCCAGGCTTCGGCGTCGGCGAGAGAAGGGAACTCGGCGATGATCACGCTGCCGGTGAAGCCGGCAGGGCCAGGGTCCGGGGAATCCACGGCAGGGCAGGGGCCCGCCAGGACCAGTCGGCCTTCGGCCTGCAGCGCCTGCAGGCGGGCGACGTGTTCGGGACGCGCGGCGAGACGCTTGTCCAGGGAGCCGGGGGCATCTTCGCCGATCAGGACATACAGCATTACTTGGGTTCCTCTTCAATGTAGCGGGACAGCAGCATTCCCTGGGCCAGCACGAACACGAGCATCAGACCCATGCCGCCGAAGAGCTTGAAGTTGACCCAGGTGTCTTCGGAAAAATTGTAGGCGATGAAGATGTTCAGCACCCCCATCAGTGCAAAAAAACCGGCCCAGGCGAGGTTGACCGTCTGCCACAGGTGCTCGGGCAGCTTGAGCTGGGCTTCGAGCATCGTGCGGATGAGGTTCTTCTTGAGGACGTAGGCCGAGAACAGCAGCGCCACGGCAAAGAACCAGTAGAGTACGGTGGGCTTCCACTTGATGAAGGTGGGGTTCTGGAAGATCAGCGTGGCACCGCCGAAGATGGTGACGATCGCCAGGCTGACCCACAGCATGGTGTCGACCTTGCGGTGCCGGAACCATACCCAGGCGATCTGCCCGATGGTCGCGGCGATGGCCACGGCAGTGGCGGCAAAGATGCCGGCAAACTTGTACGCGACAAAAAACAGGATGATCGGGAACAGGTCGAAGAGGAATTTCATCGCAGGACGCTGGGAGACGGCTCGGCAGGACGCAGGAATGGCGACGGAGGGGCCGGCAGGGCCGGGCGGTCCGGGTCGCAAACGGGCGTACTGTACTGAATTACAGCCGGCGCTGGAAGCACCCGGCAGGGATCGGCGAACGATTTATTCACGAGCGCCCGGTGGGTCGGCCTTGTTGCGCATGTGATCGGCGAGGCCTTCGATGGCGCCCCACAGGCGTGGCCGCAGCGGGTGGTCGGGAAGGACCTCGTCAAGGGCCAGGTTCATGCACATCAGCCACTGGTCGCGCTCGGCGCTGGTGATGGTGAAGGGCAGGTGGCGGGCACGCAGGCGCGGATGACCGTTGGCCTGCTCGTACAGCGGGGGGCCGCCGAGCCAGCCGCTCAGATACATGAAGAGTTTTTCTTCCGAGCCGGAGAGATCCTCCGGGTGCATCTGGCGCAGTTCCCAGGCTTCCGGCAGGGTGTCCATCAGAGCGTAGAAGCGATGCACGAGGCGGCGAAGGGTGTCTTCGCCGCCAAGCTGGGCGTAGGCAGTGGTGGCTTGCTCAGGCGCCATGGACATCCAGCGAGCGGCTGCGACCGCAGTTGAGGTTGGCGGGCAGGGCTTCGTCCATCATCTCGGGGCGGGGCAGCTGGAGCGCCGCCATCTGTTCGATGAAGCTCTGGCGGTTGTGACCGCTGAAACGGGGGTTGCCCAGTTTTTCCTGGGCGATGCACGACACCCGGGCGCCGCGGTAATCGTGGCCGGGGTAGACCAGGGTTTCATCGGGCAGCGTGAACAGCCGCTCGGTGACGCTGTCGTAGAGCTGGCCGGCGTCGCCACCCTGGAAATCGGTGCGGCCGCAGCCGCCGATGAGCAGTGCGTCGCCGGTAAAGATGCGGTCGCGCCATTGATAGGTCACGCAGCCCGGGGTGTGGCCCGGGGTGGGGATGACGCGGATCACCTGGTTGCCGAAGACGATGGTGTCGCCGTCGCCGAGCAGCCGGTCGGCGCAGCCGGCGGCACCGGCCCGGCCCATGGCGCTGCGGGCGCCGGTAAGTTCGCACAGGCCGGCTGAGCCGGTGATGTGGTCGGCGTGGATGTGGGTTTCCAGCACCCAGTCGAGCTGCAGCTCCTGTTCCTGCAGGAAGCTGAGGTAGGCGCCCAGGTGAGCCTTGACCGAATCGATGATGATGGCGTCGCCGGTGACGGGATCGGCGAGCAGATAGGTCAGCGTCGAGCTGGCGTCGTCGAAGAACTGGCGGAACAGAATCATGGGTTTTGCGCCATAAAGGGGATTGCTCCGATTCTAGCTTTAACTCGGGTCCTTGGGCGCGGCCTGGAGCAGGATGAGGGCATCCAGCCCGCCGCCGGGGCGGGATGCCAGCTGGAATTCGCCAAATTGCCCCCGGATGATGCGGTCAACGATGGCGAGCCCGAGGCCCGACCCCTTGGTGTTGCTGCGGGCGGCCTCCAGGCGCGTGAACGGGCGCTTGACGCGCTCGGTTTCCGAGGCCGGGATGCCGGGGCCCCGGTCGAGTACGTGGAGCACCGGTCGGCCGTTGATTACGCCGGTTTCGAGTTCGGGTGGCCCGCCGGCGTAGTTGAGGGCGTTCTCGATCAGGTTGGTGACGGCCCGGCGCAGAGCCTGGGGCCGGGCCAGCGCAGGGGGGGCGCTGCTGCGCCGGAGGTCGATCGGGAAGCCGCGCCGGGCATACACGCCGGCAAGTTCGTCGGCGAGTTCGCCGAGATCCACGGCCGCGAGGGTTTCGCCGCCGTCGATACGGGAAAATTCCAGGAACTGGCCGATGATCCGGTCCATGTCCTCGATGTCGGAGACCATCGCGTCCACGTCGGCTGGGTCGGCGCCGCACATCTCGACGCCCAGGCGCAGGCGGGCGAGGGGGGTGCGCAGGTCGTGGGACACGCCGGCGAGGATCAGCGCCCGGTCGGCATCGAGCTGCTGAAGGTCGTTGGACATCTGGTTGAAGGCATGAGCGAGATCGGCGACTTCGGCGGGGCCGCGCTCGGAGAGCCGTGGCGGGATCTCGCCCCGGCCAACGGTGCGCGCAGCGGCGGCCATCGCGCGCAGCGGGCGGTTCAGGCGCGAGACGATCATGTAGGCGCCAAGCATCGCCAGGCTGAGGGCGGCGAGGCCCCACCACATCCACTCACGGGCGTGGGGGCGGATGATCCGCTCGGCGGGCAGCATCACCCAGAAGTCCGCGTGGTCGGCCGGGTCGTCGGCTTCGATCCGGAAGCTCACCCAGAAGCCGGGCAGGCCTTCCCACGATGAGGCGAAGCGGGTTTCGGCGCCGAGCTGCAGGCGCACGTCCGTCATCACCTGACGCAGCACCGCGGTGTCTTCAAGCGGAGCGATCTTGTCCTGGGGCTCGGCCGGGTAGATGCGGATGCCTTCGAGGGTCGCGAGATCCAGCAGCAGATCCTTGCGCAGGGCCGGATCGGCATTGAGCAGCGCGGTGCGGGTGAGGTTGATGATGCTGACGACGGTCTGGGCCGTCTGCCGCGCCCGGTTCTGCTGGTCGAAGTGGCTGAAGATGACGGACCACACCGTGACCGAGGCGAGCATCAGCACCGCCACCAGCAGGAAGATTCGCCACAGCAGTGAGCCGGGCAGGAGGGCGCGGGGGTGAAGCGGCGACACGGATCGGCGTTATTGGGCGGTGTGCTTGTTGCCGTCCGGCACGAAGACGTAGCCGAAGCCCCACACTGTCTGGATGTAGCGGGGTTTGCCGGGGTCTTCCTCGATCAGCTTGCGCAGGCGGGAGATCTGCACGTCGATGGAGCGGTCGAAGACGTCGTATTCGCGGCCTCGGGCGAGCTCCATCAGGCGGTCGCGGGAGAGCGGCTGGCGCGGGTGCTGGAGCAACACCTTGAGCAGCGCAAATTCGCCGGTGGTGAGGAGGGTCTCCTCGCCGTTGCGGACAAGCACGCGGGAGCCCAGCTGCACGACGATCTGGCCAAAGCGCACGTCCTCGTCTTCGGTGGCGGGGGCACCCGGCGGGGTTTGCGGCTGACGGCGCAGCACCGCGTGGATGCGGGCGACGAGCTCGCGGGGGTTGAAGGGTTTTGGAAGGTAATCGTCGGCGCCCATCTCGAGGCCGACGATGCGGTCCACGTCGTCGCCCTTGGCGGTGAGCATCACGATGGGGATCGGGTTGTTGGTGCCCCGCAGGCGCCGGCAGATCGACAGGCCATCCTCGCCGGGAAGCATCAGGTCGAGGACCATCAGGTCGAAATGCTCGCGCAGGATCGCGCGATCCATCTGGGCGGCGTCGCTCACCGTCTTGACGGCAAAGCCCTGCTCGCTCAGGTAGCGCTTGAGCAGATCCCGGAGGCGGAGGTCGTCATCAACGACCAGAATGCGATAACTCTCTTTTTCCATGACCCGAATCCTAGCGCCTCGCCCGTCCGGCCGCCAGACGGGCAGGTTAGGGCGGGTAAGCAAACGTAAGCCGTGATGGGGGTCTAACATCCTCTTACAAAGGTTGATTTCATTCGCGGAGGGGACTGCCAGAATCCAATTGGTCAGGTTAGGATTCAGCCCCATGGAACGTCAGAAGACATTGTCGACACTGCGTGCACTCGGCCTTCTCGTGGCAGGCGCCATCGGGCTGGGCGCTGGCAGCGCCGCGTCGGCCGAGGGTGTCGAGCGGGCGGGTGCGTGGTTGCGTTCCTACGCCGGCCCCTACGACCGGCAGGGGCAGATCCGCGATGCGCAGGGGCTCGTCCCCGACGCCCAGCAGCGCCGTCCCGAGGCCGAGGACAGCCGCAACCCGCGGCGCTGGTCGTCCGAGGAGCGCCGTCAGTTGCGCCACGACGTGCATGAAGCCGGCCGTGATGTTTACGGCCCGATGCGCCGGCGCGACTGAGCTTCGATCGCGCAACGCCGCCGCGGCTCGCCGTCCCGGAAACGGTAGAATGCGCGGGCCATGAAAATCCTCGCCATCGAAACCTCCACCGAAACCGCTTCCGTCGCCCTGCTCGACGGTGAACGCATCAGCGAGCGGTCGGTTGCCGGTCGCCCCGGCCACTCCGAAACCCTTCTCCCCGAAATCCTCGGCCTTCTTGCCGATGCCGGCGCTCGGCTGGCCGATCTGGACGCCATTGCCTTTGGCGCCGGCCCCGGTGCCTTCACCGGTCTGAGGCTGGCCTGCGGCGTGGTGCAGGGGCTGGCAATGGGCGCTGGCAAGCCGGTGATCCCGGTGGGTACGCTGGAAGCGCTGGCGAGCCAGTGCGCGGATGAGTCCGGGGCAATCTTCGTTGCCGTGGATGCGCGGATGTCCGAGGTTTACTTTGCCGCCTACGAGCGTCGCGACGGCCAGCTGGTTGAGCGCATGGCGCCGGCCTGTGCGGCGCCGGGCGAGGTGCGGCTGCCGGCAGAAGGCGCATGGTTCGGTTTCGGCTCGGCCTTCAAGGCCTATGGCGACACCCTCGTGCCGGCGGTCGGCGAGCGCCTGACGGGCTTCGACGCCTCGCCGGTGCCGCTCGCCTCGAGCGTGGCCCGACTGGCTGCGGTGCGTCTTGCCCGTGGCGAGACCATCGACGCGGCGCTGGCGGCACCCCTTTACGTGCGCGACAAGGTGGCGATGACCACGGCCGAGCGCCTCGCCCGCGGTGGCAAGGCATGACCGTTGGCGATTTTCGCTTCGTGCCGATGCAGGAATCCGACCTGGCCTGGGTTGCCGCCCAGGATCGCCTGTTGTACCCGTTTCCGTGGTCGGAAGGCAATTTCTCCGATTCCATGTCGGCCGGTTACAGCTGCTGGATGATGCTCGATGGCCCGGTGCCGGTGGGCTATGCGGTGCTGATGCGGGTGATCGATGAAGCCCACATCCTCAACGTTAGCGTCGTGGCCGATCGTCAGCGGGGTGGGCTTGGCCGGCGGCTCCTCGATCATCTGGCCGGCACCGCCCGCGACGCGGGCGCGACCCAGCTTTTTCTTGAAGTGCGCCCGTCCAACGCTGCGGCGCTGGCGCTGTACGCGCGGGCCGGTTTCGAGACCATCGGACGCCGCAAGGGCTACTACCCGGCGGAAGGCGGTCGCGAGGATGCGCTGGTGATGAGGCTGCCCCTGTGAACCGACGCCGCGACGCGATCCTCCGGGAGATGGGGCTGGCACCCCTGTGGCGGCTGCGTGGGGCCGAACCGGTCGAGGAAGCACAACCCGAACCACCCGCGCCTGTGCCCGAGCCGGCTGTCGTCGCGCCCGTTTCTGCGCCGGCTCCTGCATCCAGGCCGGTGCCGCTGGCGCGGTTTGCCCCGCCCGTCGCGCTGCCTGCCGACGCACCCGCCGAAGCGCCGGCGCGACGTCTGGCGCCTGCCGGCGATATCGCCGGGTTGGGCTGGGATGATCTCGAAGCGCGCATCCGCGAGTGTGACGCCTGCGCCCTGTGCAAGCGCCGCAAGCAGGCGGTGCCCGGTGTGGGCGACCGGCAGGCGGACTGGCTTTTCGTGGGCGAGGGGCCGGGCGCCGAGGAGGACGAGCGTGGCGAACCCTTCGTCGGCCAGGCGGGCCGGCTGCTCGACAACATGCTGGCGAGCATTGGCCTCGCGCGGGGCAACGACGTGTACATCGGCAACGCGGTCAAGTGCCGTCCGCCCAACAACCGCACGCCGGAGACCGACGAGCTTGCGGCGTGCTTCCCGTATCTCGAGCGCCAGATCGCGTTGATCAAGCCGCGGCTGATCGTCGCCCTCGGCCGTCCGGCGGCCCAGGCGCTGCTCAACCAGGAAGTCCGGATCGCCGCAGCGCGGGGCAAGCTGTTCGAGTTCGGCGGCATCCCGGTGGTGGTCACCTACCACCCGGCGTATCTGCTGCGTAATCTGGCTGACAAGGCCAAGGCCTGGGAAGACCTGTGCTTTGCCCGGGCGACGATGAAACGTCTGAAGGCCGATGCAGTCTGATTGCAAGATTTGATGGCGTCGGATGGGCGGTACCTTGGGTTTATCCCGAGTCGCTAAAATGGTTGATCGGGCTTTGGCTTCAGACACTTATTACTGACGAGGACACACCATGCGTATCAAGCTTTTCCTGTCGATGATCCTCTCGCTGCTGCTCCTGTCGGGCTGCGGCTACAACCAGATCCAGATCAACGACGAGCAGGTCAATGCGTCCTGGTCCGAGGTGCTCAACCAGTACAAGCGCCGGGCCGATCTGATCCCGAACCTCGTGCAGGTCGTCCAGGGCTACGCCTCCCACGAAAAGGAAGTGCTGACCCAGGTAACCGAAGCCCGCGCCAACGTGGCGGGGATGAAGGTGACGCCGGAGCTGGTGAATGATCCGGAAGCCATGGCCAAGTTTCAGAAGGCCCAGGGCGACCTCTCCGGTGCGCTGTCGCGCCTGCTCGTGGTGACCGAGAACTATCCCAACCTCAAGGCCGACGCGAACTTCCGCGACCTTCAGGCCCAGCTCGAAGGCACCGAGAACCGCATCACCGTGGCCCGCAACCGCTATATCAAGGCGGTGCAGGACTACAACGTGACGGTGCGCACCTTCCCCAACAACCTCACCGCGATGGTGGTCGGCGCCAAACCGAAGGCCAACTTCTCGGTGGAGAACGAAGCCGCCATCAGCGAAGCGCCCAAGGTCAATTTCGGCGCGCCGGCGGCTCCGGCAAAGCCGGCTCAGTAAGCCCGGCAAGGCGTATCCCGCCGTGGCGCTGGCGCGCGTGATCGGACTGGTGGCCGGGCTGTGGCTCGGTTTTTTCGGGCTGGCTTTTGCCCAGGAGCTGCAGCCCCTTCCGGCGCTCAGCGCCCATGTCACAGACACCGTCGGCCTGTTGCCCGCAGACCGGCGGCAGGCGCTGGAGTCGCAGCTTGTCCAGCTGGAAAAGGACAAGGGCGCCCAGCTGGCGGTGCTCATCGTTTCCACGACCCGACCCGAACCCATCGAGTCCTATTCCCTGCGCGTGGCGGAAGCCTGGCGGCTGGGGCGCAAGGGCGTCGACGATGGCGTGCTCTTCGTTGTCGCCCGGGACGACCGGCGGATGCGCGTGGAGGTTGGCTACGGGCTGGAAGGCGCGGTGCCCGATGCCATCGCCAAGCGGATCATCGCCGAGGTGGTGGCGCCGCGTTTCAAGGCCGGGGATTTCCCGGGTGGCATCGAGGCCGGCGTTGCGGCGCTGGTCGCCCGGATCAATGGCGAGGCGCTGCCTGCGCCCACGCCCAACGCTGGCGCCGATGACCAGCAGATGGGGCTGGAAGAGGCGCTGGTGCTCGGCATCATCTTCACGCTGGTCGTCGGCAGCGTGCTGAAGGCCATCTTTGGCCGTCTGCTGGGTTCGACCATTGCGGCCGGAATCGTCGGGGTTGGCGCCTGGACGCTGACCAGCGTGCTGCTGGTGGGCGCGGTGGGCGCGGTGCTGGCGTTCATTTTCTCGCTGGTTGCCGGTAGCGGTGGTGCAGGGCGTATCGGCGGCGGGCCGACCATCGGTGGTGGTTTTGGCGGGGGATTCGGCGGTCGCGGAGGTGGCGGCGGCTGGTCGGGCGGTGGTGGCGGTTTTGGCGGCGGCGGCGCGTCGGGAGGCTGGTGATGCGGATCGGACGTGTGCTTCGTCATCTCTTCACGCCCTCATGGGTGCTCGGCCGTACGTTTACGCCGGACGTGATGGCTGCCATCGACGCGGCGGTTGCGGCGTCCGAAGCGTGCCACCGGGGCGAGATCCGCTTTGCCGTTGAGGCAGGGCTGGATCTGCCTGAGCTCATGCGCGACGCCACGGCCCGTGAGCGGGCGGTGGAGGTGTTCTCGCGCCTTCGGGTGTGGGACACCGAAGAGAACACCGGCGTGCTGATTTATGTGCAGTGGCTTGACCGCCAGGTGGAGATCGTCGCCGACCGCGGCATCGCCCGGCGCGTGCCCCAGGCCGCCTGGGAGCGCGTGTGCCGCACGATGGAGGCGGCCTTCCGTGACGGGCGTTTTGGCGAGGGGTCGGTGGAAGCTGTGCGCGCGGTGGGCGATCTTCTCGCGGGGCCTTTCCCGGCCCGGCCCGACAATCCCAACGAACTGCCGGATCGCCCGATCCTGCTTTAAGGCTAAGGCCCGCCAGCGGCGGGTTCAGCTGCTCCCAAGCAACGGCGTCTGGCCGATGCTGAAATAGAGCGAAGCGCCGTTGCCCACTTCGCCTTCGGCCCACACTTCGCCCCCGTGGCGGCGGACGATGCGGGCGACGGTGGCCAGCCCGATCCCGGTGCCCGGGAATTCCCGATCCGAGTGCAGGCGCTGGAACGGCCGGAAGAGGTTTTCCCGGTAGCGCATGTCGAAGCCTGCGCCGTTGTCGCGCACCACAAAGGCGTCGACGCCCTCGTGCACCGTGGCCTCGAAGCGGATCGCGGGGTGTTCGACCCGGCCGGTGAACTTCCAGGCGTTGCCCAGCAGGTTCTCGAGCACCGTGCGCATCAGGCTCGGATCGCCCTCGACCTGCAGGTTGGGGGCGATGTCGATGAGGACTTCGCGGGTCGGCTCCTGCTGGCGGAGCTCTTCGCAGATGGACTGGGCGAGCTGGGTGAGGTCCACCGGGCGGCGTTCGAGCTCCTTCCGGCTGACCCGCGACAGGGTGAGCAGGTCGTCGATGAGCTGACCCATTCGATGCACGGCGGCGCGGACGCGGCGGAGCAGCTCCTTCGCCTCTTCATCGAGTTTGTCGCCGTAATCGGAGCCGAGGATGGCGCTGTAGCCTTCGATGGCGCGCAGGGGCGCGCGCAAGTCGTGGGACACCGAATAGCTGAAGCTCTCGAGCTCGTTGAGCGCCGCGCTGAGCTGCGACGTGCGCTCGGCCACCCGGCGTTCGAGTTCGGTGTTGAGGCGCTTGATGGCGCGCTCGGCGAACTTGCGCTCGGTGAGATCGGTGCCGACGCCGACGATGTGCGGCCTGCCGTCGAGGATGACCCGGCGGCCCACCACCAGGAAGGGCACGGGCTCGCGGTCGACGCGGCGCAGCATGACCTCGGCCGAGGCTTCGCCGGAGATCAGCGCGGATTCGATGCGATGGGCCATCACCGGCTCCTGCTCGGGGATGACCAGGGTTTCGGCCTCGGCGTTCTGGAGTTCGGTGTCGGGCAGGCCGGTGAGTTCGGAGACGAAGCGGTTCCACAGCACCAGCCGGCCCTGCTGGTCGAACAGGAAGAAGGGCGCCGGCAGGCTGTCGATCAGGCCGCGGGAGAAGTCGCGCTCGGCCTTGAGTTGTTCCTCGGCGAGCTTGCGGGCGGTGATGTCGCCGATCGAGCCGACGATGCGCACCGCGCGACCCTGCTGGTTGCGGTGGGCGAGGCCGCGGGCGAGCACCCAGTGGAACTTGCCGTCCTTGTCGGCAAGGCGGTATTCGGATTCGAAATGATCGGTCTCGCCGCGCAGGTGGGCGATCACGTCGGCCCGGTAGCGGGCGCGGTCGTCCGGGTGGATCAGCTTGAGCCATTCCTCGCCGGTGGTGCGCAGGGTGTCGCTCTTGAGGCCCAGCAGCGACAGCAGGCGTGACGACAGGTATAGGTGGCGGGTGGTCGGATCCCAGTCCCACAGGCCTTCGTTGGTGCCGCGCTGGGCGAGGACGTAGCGCTCCTTGGTGTCGCGCAGCTGCTCCTCGGCTTCGAGGTACGCGGTGCGATCCTCGACGATGCCCACGCCGCCGAAGATCACTTCGCCGGTGGCGTCGAACTCGGGCGCGACGCGGATCGACAGGATGTGGACGTCGGTGGACAGCGGGGTGACGAAGGGCCCGTCGTAGGCGCCGCGCTGGCCGGCGAGGGCGCGCTGGAGGATCGACAGGATGGCTTCGTCGCCGAGGGAGTGGAGATCGACGCCCTGCAGCTGCTCGGGCGAGGAGTGCAGGATTTCAGCCAGCCGGTTGTTGCAGTAGCTGATCTGCAGGTCGCTGCCGTAGTGGAAGATGCCCACCGGCGCGTTCTCGACCAGCGCCCGGTAGCGGGCCTGCTGCTCGACAACGGCCTGGTGGGCTGCGTGTTCGGCGGCCTGGTCGCGGATCACCAGCACTTCGCCCAGGGTGGTGGCGTCGGCGGTGTCGTGGGGCGTGACGCGGATGGGCGCGCTGCTGTGGGCGATCGGCCGGCCTTCTCCGCGGCGGTTGATGAGCCGGGTGTGGCCGTCGGCGTCATCCTCGATGTGGAAGATCGTGGCGAGGCTCTGGCCCCGGGCTTCGTCTTCGCTCCAGCCGGTGAGCGCCTCGGCCACCGGGTTCATGAGGGTGACGCGGTTGTGCGGATCGGTGGCGATCACCGCCTCGCCGATGCTCCGCAGGGTGACCTGCAGGTATTCGTGGGTGGCGCGTTCGGCGGTGTGGTCGGTGGCGTTGCCGACGATGGCCCGGAGGCTGCCGTCGGGTTTGCGCAGCAGGGTCATCGCGTCGCGCACCCACAGGGCTTCGCCCGCGGCGGTCTCGAGGCGGTATTCGACGGTGATGCCGATGGGCTCGGTGCCTGGCGTCCTGAGGGCGTCGCCGATCTGCGCCCAGACGCGGCCCAGGTCGTCGGCGGGCACGCGGCGGGCGAAGTGATGCCAGCCACCCGGCGCGCACAGTGCGTCGATCGGCGTGCCAAGCCAGCTCTCGGCGCAGTCCGAGATGTAGTCGTAGCACTCGTGGGTGGGGTTGAAGCGGTAGAGCACGTGCCGGACGTCCTTCAGCGCTTCGCGGAACAGTGGGTCGGGATCGGCAGGAAGGGGGCCGGTACCGAATTCGGTAGCGGGGGGTGGTGCGGTGGCGACCAGCGGCTGGATGACTGCGGGGGCAGGGGTGGCCCGGGAGGGGGAGCGCAGGACGAACAACAGGATGGCGGTGAGCCCGATCAGGAAACCGCTTGCGTAGCACGACAGGCTGGCAGGGAGGAGCTGCTCCGCCATGGTCATCAGCACCGTGGCGGCCACCGCGTAGAGTGCCGCCAGCGCGGCCGGATGGGCGCGCAGCAGCGCGCCGCCGGCCTGGCCGGCCGATGGCGATGTGACGGTTTGCGTGGCGGGCGAGTCGAGCATCGGTTCGCGGCCTGGGTCGGAAATCATGGGACCTTTCCAGTGGGGATTACCGTCATCGCTGTCAGGGCGGGCGTTTCCACGTTGGTGCTTTAAAATCTGTCTTTTTTGATCCGAGAGCCGGTTTCAGCCTTACCATGACCCCTACATGTCCCGAAGCGGACGCCCAATTCATGCGCCTTGCCCTCGATCTTGCCGAGGAGGCTGGCCGCTGCGGCGAAGTGCCGGTCGGCGCCGTGATCGTTGCGCCCGACGGGCAGATCGTCGGCCGCGGTTTCAACCAGCCGATCGGACGGCACGACCCGACGGCCCATGCGGAAGTGATGGCCCTGCGCGACGCAGCCGCGACACTGGCGAACTATCGCATGCCCGGCTGCACACTTTACGTCACCCTTGAACCATGTGTCATGTGTGCAGGGGCGATTATGCATGCGCGGATCGCCCGGGTGGTCTTTGGCGCCAGCGACCCCAAAACGGGTGTCGCTGGTAGCGTAATCGATCTTTTCGGTGAGACACGCCTAAACCATCACGCCGAGGTGGCCGGAGGCGTGCTTGCCGACACCTGCGGCGGACTTTTGTCCGGTTTTTTTGCCGCCCGACGCAAGAAACCGGCGGGAGAGCCCCCCTCGTGCTGATCCGAATCCACATCCCCACCCAGACCCTCGAACTCATCGGCGACGATGGCGCGTGCATCCGCCGCTATCTGGTCTCCACCGCAAAAAATGGCCCGGGCGAGCAAACTGGCAGCCACCGCACGCCCCGCGGGCGGCATGTGGTGCGTGCGAAGATCGGTGCCGGCCAGCCCATCGGTGCGGCCTTCCGCGGCCGGCGCCCGACCGGCGAAGTCTGGACGCCCGAGGTGGGTGCGCAGATGCCCGAGCGGGACTGGATCCTCACCCGCATCCTGTGGCTGTCGGGCAAGGAGCCGGGCGTCAATCGCCTCGGCGACGTGGACACCATGCGCCGCTACATTTACATCCACGGCACGCCGGACACCGAGCCGATGGGCGTGCCGCTTTCGATCGGTTGCGTGCGGATGCGCAACCGCGAGGTGGCCGAGCTGTTCGATCTGGTGCCGGCCGGCACGCCGGTGGAGATCCTGGCGTGAGCGCGGCGTTGACGGTCCGGTTGGGTAGCTGGGACGAGCTGTCGGCTCAGGCTTCGCCGATCCGCTTCACGGTTTTCGTGGATGAGCAGAAGGTGCCGGTCGAGCTGGAGCTCGATGAGTTCGATCCGCTGTCGTGCCACGCCTTGGCGCTGGCGGGCGATGAAGCCATCGGCACCGGCCGGCTCTTGCCCGACGGCCACATCGGGCGGATGGCGGTGCTGGCCGGCTGGCGCGGTCGGGGTGTCGGCGCGCTGCTGCTGCAGGCGCTGATCGACGAGGCGAAGCGTCGTGGCATGGCGCGGGTGGTGCTCAATGCCCAGACCCACGCGCTGGGCTTTTACGCGCGCTTCGGCTTTGTGCCGGAAGGCGAGGAATACGAAGAAGCCGGCTTGCCCCACCGGACGATGAGCCGCAGCCTTTAAATCGTTTGTTTCGAATAAAACAAAATTGGTTTTAAAAGCAACGCGTTCGGCAGCTTCAGGCTGCGCCCTGCTGGGCCGGCTTGCGTTCGAGATGGGCGCGGAACCACTCGATGGCCAGGGTGGCGGCGGCGTCGAGGGCGCCGGGTTCGCGGAAGAATTCGTCGGTGCCGGCAATAGAGCGCCACGTCTTGCGGCCGCCGATCAGGTCGAAGGCTTGGCGCACGTTGGGCAGGTTCTCGTCGTGGCTGCCGACGATCATCAGGGTCGGGCAGGCGACCTGGCGTAGCGGCGTGATGCCGGCGAGGCCCGGTCGTCCGCCGCGGCACACGAAGGCGCCGATCATCTCGGGCTCGCGGGCGATGGCGCGGATGGCGGCAGCGCTGCCGGTGCCGCTGGCCGTGAGGCCGATGGGCAGTTCGACAAGCGGCGGCTGGTGGCGCAGCCATTCAAACAGGGCGTTGATGCGCTGGCCGAGGAGCGGCGTGTTGTAGCGGGTGTCCGGGTCGCGACTTTCTTCGTAGCGGGTGAGCAGGTCGAAGATCAGCGTCGAGAAGCCGGCGTCCTGCAGGCGCTGGGCGAAGTGGGCTTCGCGGGATTCCCGGTGGTTGCCCACGGCGGTTTGGGCGATGACGATCAGCCCGGCGCTGTCCGGCGCGTGGGCCTGGAGCGCTTCCAGCCAGACAGGGCCGGCGGGGATGCTGAGTTCGGTGTGGCGCAGTTTCATCATGGGCGGGACGATCGCATGGGCCCTTGCCGGTGGACAAGGTAATGCGTCACCCGTTCTGGGCGTGGATGTGCACTGGTACACGGCGCGGCCCGAAAGCGCCGCGGAAGTCGGCAAAGCGCCCGGCAATCGGGGTGCCGCAGCCGGTGCACGCGCCGTGGGCGTCGAGCCGGTAGGTGCCGATGGCGTACCAGTCGCGCTCGATGACCACCTGGCCGCAGCCGGGGCAGTAGGTGGAGCTGCCGTCGGGGTCATGCACGTTGCCGGTGTAAACATGATGCAGGCCGGCGTCCCGGGCGATGCGCCGGGCGCGGGTGAGCGTGGCGGGCGGCGTGGCGGGGATCTGGTCGAGCTTGTAGTCCGGGTGGAAGGCGGTGAAGTGCAGCGGCACGTCCGGGCCCAGTTCGGTGGCGATCCACTGGCTGAGCTGGGTGATCTCGGCGTCGGAATCGTTGAGGCCGGGGATCAGGAGGGTGGTGATCTCGACCCACACGTCGGTGTCGTGGTGGAGCCAGGCGAGGGTGTCGAGCACCGGCGTGAGGTGCGCGCCGCACTGGTGGACGTAGAAGTCGTCGGTGAAGGCCTTGAGATCGACGTTGGCGGCGTCCATCACCGCAAAGAAGTCGCGCCGGGCGTCCGGGTGGATGTAGCCGGCGGTGACCGCCACGTTGGCGATGCCCTGCGCACGGCAGGCGAGGGCGGTGTCGATGGCGTACTCGGCGAAGATCACCGGGTCGTTGTAGGTGTAGGCGACGCTGCGGCAGTGGTGGCGGGCGGCTGCCGCGGCGATGTCGGCGGGGCCGGCGGAATCCATCAGCCGGTCCATGTCGCGGCTCTTGGAGATGTCCCAGTTCTGGCAGAACTTGCAGGCCAGGTTGCAGCCGGCGGCGCCGAAGGACAGCACGCTGCTGCCCGGGTAGAAGTGGTTGAGGGGCTTCTTCTCGATGGGGTCGATGCAGAAGCCGGAGCTGCGCCCGTAGGTGGTGAGCACCATCGTGCCGCCGACCATCTGGCGCACGAAGCAGGCGCCGCGCTGGCCTTCGTGGAGCCGGCAATCCCGCGGGCACAGGTCGCACTGGAGGCGGCCGTCGGGCAGCGGATGCCAGTAGCGGGCGGGATGGTCGGTCATGGCGTCACTCCGGGTTGTGCGATGCCTCGCGCCACTTCTGGACCTGATAGGTGGCGATCATTACGTTGGGCCCCCAGAAATCCACCGGCAGCCGCGCCTTCTGTTTGAGGGCGCCCATGAAGCTGGCCTTGTCGGGCAGCTGGTCCCACACCTGGGGCAGGAAGGTGGCCTTCTGGCAGCCGTTGAAGAAGATCACGCCGTCGATGCCCGGGCGGATCTGGGCGAGGGCGTCGGCTTCGTCGCGGAACTCGAGGAACTCGGGCGCGCTGAGGAGCGACACCTCGACGCGCACCTTGTCGAACTCGTCGGCCGACAGGGGCGGGAAGCGCGGGTCGGAGAAGGCTGCGGCGCGAGCGTTTTCGACCACATCAATGCCCAGCGCCCGGTGGGCGTTGAGGCTGCCGATGCAGCCGCGCAGCTCGCCATCGATGGTGAGGGTGACGAAGGTGGCACCGCGCTCGGCCAGCTGCGGGTCGTCGAAGGTCGCCGGGGCGGGCAGGTCGAGTGCGTCGGCGATGGCCTTGCGGGCCTGGCTGAGGAGGACGCGGCCGAGGGGGGTGTTAGTGCTGGGCATGGTTGCGGTCTTCGGCAAAGGCAAGGGAGGCGTAGCCGACCACCCGGTCGCGGTCGCCGGCGGTGTCGCCGGAGTTGCGCAGATCAAGCAGGTGGGGCGCGAGATGATGGCGCTGGGCCGCGATCAGCAACCCGTTGATGGCGCCGGCGCCACAGGCCTGCTCGCCGTCCAGATGCGGGTCGAGCTGGGCGATCATCGCGATGGTGGCCTTGTCGCGCCACTGGGCCTGGCGGTAGGGGTGGTAATGGGACAGATCGGAGCTGATGACGATCAGCGTCTCGGGGCCGCCCCACAGAGTTTCGAGCAGCTGGGCGACGAGCTTGGGATCGACCTGGCCGACGGCGATGGGCAGGATCTCGAAGTGATCGAGGGTGGATTGCAGGAAGGGCAGCTGGACTTCGATGGCGTGCTCTTCGGCGTGGGGGCGGTCGTCCACCAGCACGCCGGGCAGCTCGCGGGCGGCAAGCCAGGCGGCGCGGTCGATGGCGACGGCGCCCAGGGGCGTGACGAAGGATTGGGCGGCGGGGACGGCCATCCCGCGCACCGCGACCCGGTGGGTCGGGCAGAGGATCAGCACCCGGCGGATCACGTCGCGGCGCAGGACGAGCTCGGCGTAGGCGCTGGCGGCCACCGCGCCGGAGTAGATGTAGCCCGCGTGGGGCACGATGATGGCCTTGGGCGAGTGCACGACCTCGGCGGGCATCGCGCCAGCCAGGTAGCCCGATATCTGGGCGTGGAGACTGTGGGGGTCGGCCGGGTAGAACAGTCCGGCGACGGCGGGCAGACGCTGTGACGCTTGAGCCATGATTTCCTCTTGCCTTGAATGCTTTGGGCGAACCTTGATCCCATTATAGGGAGGTGTGTGCCAACCATGCGATGCCGCTGGCGATTCCAGCGCCCACGGCCAGCATTCCGCCGACGACGCGCCGGCCGAGGATGCTGCCGCCAAGGGTGAAGGCGAGGGTCGACTTGAACGCCAGATTGGCCAGCATCGCCAGCAGGATCGCCACGGCGGCAGGCGCGGCGTCGAGCTTGCCCACGCTCAGCAGGCGCAGGGTGGACAGGGTGATGGCGTCCACGTCGGTGAGCCCGGAGACGAAGGCCAGCAGGTAAAGACCGCCGCGCCCGGCGATGTCCGACAGCCAGGCTGCGCACAGCAGCACGCCGGCGTAGAGCAGCCCGAAACCGAGGGCGGCGCGGAGTTCTGTCGGGTTGCGGGTTTCCGGCACCGGCAGGGCGCTCTGGCCCGCCAGCTGACGCCAGTTGAAGGCGATCACCACCCCGCCGATCAGAACCGCCATGCTGCACCCCACGGCGAGCAGCGGCACCACCGACTGGGACAAGGCCCAGGCGATGCCGATGATGCGCACCACCATGATGAGGTTGGCGAGGAGGATGACGAGCGTGGCGGTGGGTGCCATCGCCGGGTTTTCCCGGGCGTGGCGGGCGAACACCATCGTGGTGGCGGTGCTCGACACCAGCCCGCCCAGCAGCCCCAGCAGCGGCGCGCCGTAGCGGGCGCCCACGAAGCGCAGCGCCGCATAGCCGGCCAGGCTGACCCCGGCGATCAGCACCACCATCAGCCACACCTGATGCGGGTTGATCGCCTCGTAGGGGCCGAAACCCTGGTTGGGCAGGATGGGCAGCACGATCAGCGACAGCACCGAAAACTGCAGGATCGAGCGCCAGTCCTGGGCGGTGAGCCGGGCCGCGACGCCGCGCAGCTCCGATTTGTAATAGAGCAGCATCGTCGAGCCCACCGCGGCCATCACCGCCAGCCGCCCGTGGCCCAGCCACACCATCGCGCCGAGGCTGTAGCACACCAGCAGGGCGATCACCGAGGTGGTGCCGGGATCGTCGTCGGGCTCGGCCTGGCGGAGGTTGGCCGAAATGATCATCACCGCCACCAGCACGAAGCCGGCGACGATGAAGGCAGGCGTGGTCAGCAGTTCGGCCAGCAGCGCCGACAGGGCGCCGAGCAGGCCGGTGAGGCCGAAGGTGCGCACGCCCGCCCGGGCTGCGGGCCGGCGTTCGCGCTCGAGACCCATCAACAGGCCGATGGCGGTGGCGAGGGCGAGGGCTTCGAGCTGGCGCGGTTCAAACGGCAGGGAGAACAGCATGGCGATCTCGGCGGGGGCGATGGTTCATTTTGCGGCAGGAACGGCCCGAGCTGAAGCCCGGAATCAAGCCCTGATGCGGTTTTCCGGCACGGTGGCGGGCCCGGCCGGGCGGCCGGGGCGGCAGTTGAGGTTAAAATGCGCCGATGCGAACCCACACCAGCCGTTGCTTCGCCATCGTGCCCGCCGCCGGAAGCGGCAGCCGGATGAAGAGCGAACACCCCAAACAGTATCTGCCCCTGCTCGGCGAACCCCTGATCCGTCACACCCTCGGCGTGCTGTGCGCCTCGCCGGTGATCGACCGGGTCTATGTGGTGCTGTCGGTGGGCGACCAGGAATGGGACCGCCACGACTGGCGTCCGTTCGGCGATCGCCTGGTGCCGCTGTTCTGCGGCGGGGTGTCGCGGGCCGAGAGCGTGCTCAACGGCCTGCGGGCGATCGCCGAGCACACCGCTGAATCCGATTGGATCCTGGTGCACGACGCCGCCCGCCCGTGCCTCGCGCCCTGGCACATCGAAACCCTGGTGCATGAGCTCATCCACGACGAGGTGGGCGGCATTCTGGCGGTGCCGGTGGCCGACACCCTGAAGCGCGAGGACAGCACCCACCGCATCGCCGACACCGTTGCGCGGGACGGCCTGTGGCAGGCCCAGACGCCCCAGATGTTCCGCTACGTGATGCTCAAGCGCGCCCTGGAGAGCGCCCGCCACGTGACCGATGAGGCCAGCGCCATCGAGGCCATGGGCCTGCGTCCGCGCCTCGTGCGGGGCGATCCGACCAATCTCAAAGTCACCTATCCCCTCGACCTGCACCTGGCCGAGTGGATCCTCCAGCACCGCGAGGGCAAAGAATGAATGTTCCGTTCCGCATCGGGCAGGGCTTTGATGTCCATGCCCTGGTTCCCGGCCGTCCGCTGATCATCGGCGGCGTGACGATTCCCTACGCCCGCGGCCTGCTCGGCCATTCCGACGCCGACGTGCTGCTGCACACCATCACCGACGCCATCCTCGGCGCGGCTGGCCTTGGCGACATCGGCCGGCATTTCCCCGACACCGACCCGCGCTTCGAGGGTGCCGATTCCCGCGTGCTGCTGCGCGAGGCGGCAGCCGCGGCCCGCGCAGCCGGCTGGCAGACGGTGAATGTGGACGCCACCGTGATCGCCCGGGCGCCGAAGATCCTGCCCCATGTGCCGGCGATGATCGCCAACATCGCCGCTGATCTGGGCGTCGATCCGGCGGCGATCAACGTGAAGGGCAAGACCACCGAGAAGCTCGGCTTCACCGGCCGGGGCGAGGGCATCGCGGCCCAGGCGGTGGCGCTGCTCGCTCGGGTGGATGGCTGAATCCACCCGCCGCGTCTTCCTGGCCCTGTGGCCGGGGGATGACGTGGCGACACGCCTGTCCGGCCTTGCCACCGCGGCCCATCAGTCCTGCGGCGGGCGGCAGATGCGCCGGGACACCCTGCACCTGACTCTGGCTTTCCTCGGCGACGTGGCCGAGGGCCGCCTGCCGGCGCTGTGCGCGGCGATGACAGCGGTGCGGGGCGAGGCTTTTTCGCTCCGGATCGACCGACTCGGCTACTGGCCCCACAACCACATTGTGTGGGGCGGTTGTTCCAGCACCCCGCCGCAGCTCCTGCGGCTGGTGGCCGACGTGCGCGAGGCGCTGGCCGGTGCCGGCTTTGCCCACGCGGGCGAGGCGGCCTTCGTTCCCCATCTCACCCTGCTGCGCAAGGCCCGTCCGTCTGCCCTGCCGGACTTCACGCCCATCGACTGGCCGGTGGCCGGTTTTGCGCTGGTGGCGTCGACCCTGTCGCCCGCGGGCCCGGCCTACGTGCAGCTGGCCGCCTGGCCGCTGGCGTAAAAAAAGCCGGCGGCTGCCGGCTTCAAATCCTTCAAGCGTTGTCTTTATGCGTTGTGGCGGCGCCGGGCGAGGCCGGCTGCGGCGAGGCCGGCCAGCACCAGGGCAGGAATCGCAGGTTCGGGCACCGTCGAGGCGGCCACGTTGAGGGCCACGATGTCGTTGGCGCACAGCATCGTCCACTGGATGCTGAACGCTTCCGACGGGTTCATGCCCTGCCAGTGGCTGCCAAAGGCATCCACCGGAATCTCCACTTCATAGAACCAGTGGTTGCCACCCAGGATGCCCATGTTGGTGAAGGCATTCGAGATCGCGACGCTGGCGTTGCCCACGTCGGTGCCGCTGGCCACCTTGGTCACGTAGGGCGAGGCTTCAGGCGCAAACACGCCGGGCGAGCTCCACAGGCCGGTGGACCAGTTGGCGTTGGTGGTGGCGACCACGTCGCCGCGCAGCAGGGTGGCGCTGCGGTTGGCGGTGAGGATGCCGAAGTCCCAGCTGCCGTTCCGGCCAAAATCGATGGCGATGTCGCCGCGGCCGTAGCTGTTGGCGGTGGTGGCGGTGCTGGGGTCGTGGCCGGTGACGACGCCCACGTCGAGGTAGGTCTTGCCGTCGGACTTGGTCTGCCAGGTGACGTAGATGGCTTCGGCGTCGTAGGCCTGGCCGCCCCAGCCGGGGCTCAGGAAGCCGCTCATGGCGTCGCTCTGGTCTTCGACGGCGTAGTTGATGCCGGTCTTGGGCGTCCAGCCGGCGGTGGTGCCGTTGTTGGTGATGCCCCAGTCGGTGAAGTTGCCGTCGATCGTCACGCTGGCGGCGGAAGCGGAAAACGGGGCGGCGAGGGCACAGGTGACGGCGAGGCCGGCGAGGAGGTTCTTTCTCATGATGCACACCAAACTGGATGGGATGGCGGCGAGAATAGGTGTGCGGCAGACAATGACTGCGGCACTTCCTCACGGATCACGGGTGGGTTTGGGGCAAAGAACAGGCGGATGCGACGGGTATCACATCCGCCTGAAAGCGCGGTGTTTCCCTCAGGCTAAATGCGCGTTCCGGGGTGCGTCATGCCACCGGAGCCCGAGGGAGCACGCGGGGAGGTCAAACGAGCATGCAGTTGCCGAGGTGACCACGCAGGTCGGGTTCGGAGGTTTTGGTGTAATCCTTCTCGAGGCGGTCGGTGATCATCTGGGCCGTGGGGCCGTCGAGATTAGCGTTGATCATGCCCATGAACGACGGCGGCGCGACGAGGATCGCGCGGGCAAATTCGTTGCGGCTTCGGCCGAGGTAGAGCTCTTTGGCGAGGGCCTGGGCAAACTGCTTGGCGGCGTTGAGCTTGGGTGGGGTCTGCTGCTCCCGGGCGCCGTGGCCGCTGCCGCTGGCCTGCATCTGGCCGGCGCGATCGGACGACAGTTCGGCATTTTTCATGCGGCTTTCGGGATGGACGAGTTCCTTTACGAGCTTGAGTCCCTGCTTGGGACCGAAGTTTGCATACAGTCGGGCGAGGCTTGCGTTGGCTACCAGAATCCACGTAATGGCCATGAATCACTCTCCACATTGTCGGAAATGCCACAGCGGCCTAGTCACTTTAGACAGCGCCCGGCCAACTAGCAAAGAATTGTTTCGGCAATGCTATTCACCTGATCCGGGCTGCCCTTCGCGGGTCGCTGGCTCCTGGCGGTAATAACGGGAAAGCTGGGTGTAGACGTCCGGGTATTCGTGGCGGAGCAGGCCCGGCGTCTCGAAGAAGGCCTCGCTCATCACCGCGAAGAACTCCGACGGATGATCGGCGCCGTAGGGGTCGAGGGCGGTGTCCTCGCCGTCGTCCACCCGCTGGCAGAAGTCGTCGTAGGCCGGCTGGAAGGCCGCGGCCCAGGCTTCGGGGCTCATGTCGGGGGGCAGGGCGGGGAAACCGTCCACCTCGCCATTGCCCATGTCGAGCTTGTGGGCGAATTCGTGGATCACCACGTTGATGCCGTCGACGGCGCCCGTGTCTTCGGACCACGAAAGGATCACCGGCCCGCCTTCCCAGGCTTCGCCCAGCACCTCGTCGTCGTATTCGTGCACCACGCCGTCTTCGTCGACGATGCTGCGGGGGATCACGAAATCGCCCGGATACACCACGATGCCGATCCATCCGGCGTAGGCGTCGAGGCCGATGTGCAGCACCGGCAGGCAGGCCTGCAGGGCGATGGAGAGGAGCATGTCGTCGGTGACGACGAGGCCTTCGGCGCCGTGGACTTCCTTTTCGGCCAGGAACTCCAGCGCCATCTGGCGCAGGGTGGGCAACTCGTCGGGCGGCAGGTAGGCGAGGAAGGGCAGGCGGGCTTCGACGCGGTTCCACTGCTCGGGCGGAACCTGCATGCGGCTGGCGGCGCGGCGCCGGCGCCATTTTCGGAAGGCTGAGAACATCGGGGGAAATCGCTGGTCGAAGGGCTGGCTTTCGGCGGGATGGGCGTGCCGCCCGTCACCGCCGGTACGATCAAGATCAAACGCTGCATCGGCAGCCTATAGGATAATGTCGGCATGGTCGCCGTTACGCATTCGATTTCCCAGTCCGCATCCCCATCCTCCGCCCTCGCGCTGCTGAGCGAAGGATTGCTTCCCGAAGACGTCCGCCGGGTTGCCGAGGCCCACGAGTGGGCCCAGGCACTGTATGCCGATCGCAGCCTTGGCACCCGCGAGCCGGTGTGGCCCCACGCCCTCGGTACGGCGCTCATCGTGGCGTCCCTGCGCCTCGACGCCGACGCGCGGATCGCCGCGCTGTGCTTTGCGGTGGGCGACGTGCTGCTCCATCCCACCGACGAGATCACGCTGCGTTTTGGCGATACCGTCGCGCGGCTGGTGGATGGCCTGCGCCGTCTCAACGGCCTGCGTGTCATCACCCGCATGAACACCTCCACCAGTGCGCCGGAGATCCGCGCCCAGAGCGAAGTGCTGCGCAAGATGCTGCTGGCGATGGTCGAGGACATCCGCGTAGTGCTGCTGCGGGTGGCGTCGCGCACGCAAACGCTGCGCTACTTCACCGATCACCCGGGCGTGATCCGCGAATCCATCGCCCGCGAGAGCCTCGACATCTACGCGCCGCTCGCCAACCGGCTGGGCATCTGGCAGCTCAAGTGGGAGCTGGAGGATCTGTCCTTCCGCTTCCTCGAGCCCGAAACCTACAAGCGCATCGCCCGGATGCTCGACGAGCGGCGGGTGGAGCGCGAGCAGTTCATCGTCGATTCGGTGGCGCGCCTCAAGAACGAGATCGCCGCCATCGGCATCAAGGCCGACGTCTATGGCCGGCCCAAGCACATCTACAGCATCTACAACAAGATGCGCGCCAAGCGGCTGGATTTCTCGCAGATCTTCGACGTGCGCGCACTGCGCGTGCTGGTCCATGAGGTGAAGGACTGCTACGCCGTGCTGGGCATCGTGCATCAGATCTGGACGCCGATCCCCAAGGAGTTCGACGACTACATCTCGATGCCCAAGGGCAACAACTACCAGTCGCTGCACACCGCGGTGTATGCCGCCGACGGCCGCTCGCTGGAAGTCCAGATCCGCACCCACGGCATGCACAACCACGCCGAGCTGGGCGTCGCGGCCCACTGGCGCTACAAGGAAGGCAGCGGCAACGCCACCAACGCCGACTACGACGAGAAGATCGCGCTGCTGCGCAGCCTGCTGTCTTGGCGCGACGAGGTGACCGACGCGGCCGACTGGGTCGAGCAGTTCAAGCGCGCCTCGCTGGACGACACGATCTACGTGCTGACGCCCCAGGGCCGCGTGATCGACATGCCCCGCGGCGCCACGCCCATCGATTTCGCCTACCGGGTGCACACCGATCTAGGCCACCGCTGCCGGGGTGCCAAGGTCAATGGCCAGCTGGTCACCCTCAACACGCCCCTCGAAAACGGCCAGACGGTGGAGATCATGTCCACCAAGGAAGGCGGGCCGTCCCGCGACTGGCTCAACCCGCAGCAGGGCTACGTGGCCACGCCGCGGGCCAAACAGAAGATCAAGCAGTACTTCAGCGCCCTCGAAGAAGAGGAAATGCTGGTCCGCGGGCGCAGCGTGCTGGTCAAGGAAATCCAGCGCGAAGGCCACGGCCAGGCCAACATCGACGAGCTCGCCACGCGGCTGGGCTTCAAGAACGCCGAGGCGCTGTTCATCGCCGCCGGGCGTGGCGAGGTGGGCCCGCGGGCGATCCAGACCGCGCTGCGCGGCGTCGATGCGGACGAAACCGCCGCCGAAGAGCCCGAGGTCGTCATCGGCAAGAGCCACGCGGGCGATGCAGGCGACACCATCCTCATCGTCGGTGTCGGCAAGCTGATGACCTCGCTGGGCCGCTGCTGCAAGCCGGCGCCGCCGGACGCGATCCAGGGCTACGTCACCCGCGGCCGTGGCGTGTCGATCCACCGGGTCGAGTGCCGCGACTTCCAGTCCCTCGTCAAGCGCCATCCGGAGCGCCTGGTGAGCGCCGAGTGGGGCGGCACCGGCCGCGCCGGGGCGGCCAAGGACGCCGTGTTCCCGGTGGATATCCTGGTGCACGCGATGGACCGCCAGGGCCTCCTGCGCGACATCTCCGAAGTGCTCTCGAAGGAGAAGCTCAACGTGATCGCCGTGAACACCCTCAGCCGCAAGGGCTCGGCGCGGATGCGCTTCACCCTCGAGGTGCAGGGCGTGCAGCAGATCCAGCGGGCGCTCACCCTGATCCGCGAAGTGAAGGGCGTGACCGACGTGGAGCGCGGCTGAGCGATGACCGGCAGCACCGGCATGGACCGCCACCACTTCGCGTGGCTGTCGATCGCGGCGGCTGTCTCGACCATCGCTTTCAAGACCTTTGCGTGGTGGATCACCGGCTCCGTCGGGCTGCTGTCCGATGCGCTGGAATCCTTCGTCAACCTGGCCGGCGCGTCGTTCGCGTTGTGGATGATCATCGTCACCCGGGCGCCGGCTGATCGCCAGCACCCGTTTGGCCATGGCAAGGCCGAATACTTTTCCAGCGGCTTTGAAGGCATCCTCATCCTCGGCGCCTCGGTCGGCATCATCTGGGCCGGCGCTGAAAGACTCATCCAGCCCAAGGACATCGAATCGCCGGGCTGGGGCCTCGCGTGGTCGGCGGTGGCGACGGCGGTCAATCTGGTGGTCGCCCGGGTGCTCGGGCGGGCCGGCGAGCGCTTCAACTCCATCGCCCTCAAGGCCGATTCGCGCCACCTGATGACCGACGTGTGGACATCATTCGGCGTGATCGCCGGCGTGGGGCTGGTGGCCTTCACTGGCTGGCTGATCCTCGATCCGCTGATCGCCATCGCGGTGGGCCTCAACATCACCCGCGAGGCCGTGCGGCTGGTGCGCGAATCCGTCGATGGGCTGATGGACCGCAGCCTCGAACCCGAAGCGCTGGCCCGCGCCGAGGCCGTGCTCGAAGGCTTTCGCGCCCGCGGCGTGAGCTACCGGAATCTGCGAACCCGGCGGGCCGGCGTGTCGGCCTTCGTGCAGCTCACGGTGCTGGTGCCGGGCGAATGGACGGTGCGCGAAGGCCATTCGCTGCTGGACGAAATAGAATCCGCCCTGGCCGGGGTGTTGCCCGGCACCGAGGTGACGACCCACCTCGAACCTCTTCCCTGAATTCAACTGGTTGCGCCTGCATCATGATTTTCGTGTTGTCCCCCGCCAAGGCCCTCGATTACGAGTCGCCCCTCGCCACGCCCCGTCACACCCAGCCCGACTACCTCGACGATGCCGCCGAGCTGATCGCCGGCCTGCGTGAGCTCTCCCACGCCCAGGTGGCCGAGCTGATGAGCCTGTCGGATCAGCTCGCCGCCCTCAACGTGGCCCGCTACGCCGAGTGGTCGCGCCCGTTCTCGGCCGACAACGCCCGCCCGGCGGTGCTCGCCTTCAATGGCGACGTGTACGACGGCCTCGACGCCCGCACCCTCACCGAGGCCCAGCTCGACTACGCCCAGCGCCACCTGCGCATCCTCTCCGGCCTGTACGGCCTGCTGCGTCCGCTTGATCTGATGCAGGCCTACCGCCTCGAGATGGGCACCCGCTTCAAGAATGGCCGTGGCAAGGATCTGTACGCCTTCTGGGGCATGACCCAGACCGACGCCCTCAACCGCCTGCTCGAAGGCGAAGCCGACGCCGGCCGCGAGCCGGTGCTGGTCAATCTGGCCTCCGAGGAATACTTCAAGTCCGTCAAGCCGGCCAAGCTCAAGGGGCGGCTGCTCAACCTGGCGTTTGAAGACTGGAAGGGCGGGCGCTACAAGATCATCAGCTTCTACGCCAAGCGTGCCCGCGGCCTGATGGCCCGCCACGCCATCACCCACGGCGTCGAAGCGGTAGAGCAGCTCAAGGATTTCAACAGCGACGGCTACGCCTTCGCACCGGAAGCCTCCGACGAAGGCCACTGGGTCTTCCGCCGGCGGCTCGACTGAAGGGGGCAGGGCAGATGGCATCTCCCGAAAAAGCGGCCGCGCTGGCCCGCATGAAGCTCCTCGCCACCGGGCTGCTGGTGGCCGTCACGGTGCTGTTCGTCTTCGCCCGCCGCGAGGGCCTGCCCTGGCTGGCGGCTTTCGCCGAGGCGGCGATGATCGGCGCCATGGCCGACTGGTTTGCGGTGGTGGCGCTGTTCCGCCGGCCCCTGGGCCTGCCGATTCCCCATACGGCCATCCTGCCCCGCAACAAGGCGCGGCTGGCCGACAACCTGGCGGTGTTCATCCGCGACAAGTTCCTCGACACCCATTCCCTCGTTGGCCGCCTGCGCGCCGCCAACCCGGCCGAGCGCATCGCCGCGTGGCTGCAGGACGAGCGCAACGCCCGCCTGCTGGCCGACCGGCTGGCGGTGGTGGCGGTCCAGTCGCTGGATTTCATGGACGACCGGCGGGTGCGCAGGCTGGTGCTCCACGCCCTGCGCCGCCGCGCCGGCGATCTCGACCTGGCCGGCACCGTGGGTCGCGTCCTCAATCTGCTCACCGAGGATCGCCGCCACCAGGGCCTGCTCGACGATGGCCTCTCCAAGCTGGCCGACTGGCTCGGCCAGCCCGGCGTGCAGCAGGGTTTTGCGGGCATGATCGTGGACGTGGCGAACAAGGAATACCCGAAGATCGTCGCCATGCTGGGCCTCGTCGGCATCAACCCTGCCGAACTGGGCGAGAAGGTCGCCAACGGTATCGTCACCGGGGTGAACGGCCTGCTCGCCGAAGTTGCCAACGATCCGAACCACCCGCGCCGCGCGGCCTTCGACGAGGTCATCCACCGCTACATCGAACGCCTCCAGCACGACGAGGGCTTCCGCGCCCGCATCGAGCAGGCCAAGCGTGATTTCCTCGCCCACCCCGGTGTCGGCACCTATCTGCAGGGGCTGTGGGAAGACCTGCGCGGCTGGCTGGCGAGCGACCTGGCGAAGCCCGATTCGCGTGTGCGCCGCAAGATCGCCTCGGCCGCCAGCGCCATCGGCGCCAGCCTCGCCACCAATCCGGCCCTGCGCGATTCGGTCAACGAGCACATCGAGCAGAGCGTCGAGGCCCTGGCGCCCGAGCTGCGCGAAGGGCTGTCGCGCCACATCGCCGGCACCGTGCGCGCCTGGAACGACGAAGACCTGGTGCGCGAGATCGAGCAGAGCGTCGGCCGCGACCTGCAGTTCATCCGGCTCAACGGCACCCTCGTCGGCGGCCTGATCGGCCTCGTGCTGTACGCCGTCACCCACCTCATCAGCTGATTTCCGCCTCGCCATGACCCTCCGCATCAGCAGCAATTTCGACGCCGGCGCCATCGAGGTGCTGTCCATCGAGCGCCCCGACAACATCCGCCTGCGCCTGCGGGCCGACCAGGGCGTGGGTGGAGGTTCCACTTTCCGCCAGTGGTTCCACTTCCGGCTCCACGGCGCGGCCGGGCAGGACGTGCGCCTCGTCTTCGAGAACGCCGCCGACGCCGCCTATCCCGACGGCTGGCCCGGCTACCGCTGCGTGGCCTCCTACGACCGCCGCCACTGGTTCCGCATCGCCGGCACGCGCTATGAAAACGGCCAGCTGATCGTCGAGCACCGGCCCGAGCGCAACAGCATCTACTACGCCTACTTCGAGCCGTACTCCCACGAACGTCACCTGGATCTGCTGGGGCGGGTCGAGATGTCGGCCTTCGCATCGGTCACCAACCTGGGCGCGACCGTCGATGGGCGCGACCTCGATCTCGTCACCGTCGGCCGCGCCGGCCCGGGCAAGCAGCCGGTGTGGATCATCGCCCGCCAGCATCCGGGCGAAAGCATGGCCGAGTGGTTCGTCGAAGGCCTGCTCGAACGCCTGCTCGACAGCGCCGATCCGGTGGCCCGGCGCATCCGCGAGAAGGCCGTGCTGTATGTGGTGCCCAACATGAACCCGGACGGCGCGATCCGCGGCAACCTGCGCACGAATGCCGCGGGCGCCAACCTCAACCGCGAGTGGCGCGCACCCAGCGCGATGCGCAGCCCGGAAGTGCTGGCCGTGCGCGACGCGATGGAAGCGAGCGGGGTCGAGCTCTTCCTCGACATCCACGGCGACGAGGCGCTGCCGTATGTCTTCTTTTCCACCGCCGAGGAAGTGCCGGGCTTTTCCGATGCCCAGCGCGCCCGTCAGGCCCGCTTCGTCGAAGTCTTCCAGGCCGCCAGCCCGGATTTCCAGACCGAGCACGGCTATCTCGCGGGGCGTTTCCAGGACGAACTGCTGACTCTCGCGTCGAAGTGGGTCGCCCATCGCTTCGGCTGCGTGTCGATCACCCTCGAGATGCCGTTCAAGGACAACGCCAACCTGCCCGATGGCGTCACCGGCTGGAACGGCGAGCGCAGCAAGCGACTCGGCGCCGCGATGCTCAACCCGATCCTGGCCCATCTCACCGGCTGAAGGCCTGCAACCGCAGGCGCCGGCAGAGGGCGCGATTTAAAGGACAGACAGATCGGGTCGTTATTGGACAAGTGTTCAACTTGTTCAATGGGAGCCACGATCGTGACCGCAGGTAATGGAACCCCGTGTTCCGCTGGCTATCAGCTGAAGGCTGTATGGCCTTGGTTGTTGTTGGGTGGGTGGCTTGCCGTCTCTGCTGCCCAGCTCTGGTCGATGCAGGTCGAGGCCGTTCTGCGTGGCGACATCTGCAGCGCAGTGCAGCAGCCCCCGTGGGGTGGCCGATCATGACCGCCCACGACTCGCGGCCGTCCGTCGACGGCCTGTCTTCCTTCCGCGCCCGCGCCGATAACCTGCTGATCGGCGCCCTGGGCGTGCATCTGCTGCTATGCCTCGGCGTTGCCGCCTATTTTGGTGAATGGGGTGCCGTGCTGGGGGTGGGGGTGCCGGCTTTCCTGGTGCCGCTCCTGATCAGCCGCGGCGCTCAGGGCCGGCTGGTGACGCGGATCGCCGTCGCGTGCTCGGCCATGATCTTCTCGGCGCTGCTCATCCACCAGACCCGTGGCACCATCGAAGCCCATTTTGGCATCTTCGCGCTCCTGGCGTTTCTGGTGCTTTACTGTGACTGGCGGCCGTTGATCGCGGCGGCAGGTCTCATCGCCGTCCATCACCTCAGCTTTGCCTGGCTGCAGGCGACCGGCGCCGGAGTCTATGTATTCCCCCAGGTGGATGGGATCGGACGGGTGCTCGTGCATGCAGCTTACGTGGTCGTCGAGACCGGGCTGCTGTGCTACATCGCCGGGCTGCTGCGTGGCATGGTGCTCGACGGCGTGGTCGTTTCCGACTTTGCCCAGCGGGTTTCCGCAGGGCGGCTGGATTACACCTTCGACAAGTCGACCATCGAATCCCGGCCCCTGGTGCAAGCCGTGGCGCGGATGCAGGACGAACTGCGGCGCACCCTCGCCGAGGCGCGGGGTACGGCAGATAGCCTTCAGGCGCTGGCTGCGCGACTCACCGCGGCATCGGTCGGCATCGCCGAGGGTGTCGGCGACCAGAACAATTCCACCAGCGCGATGGCTGCGGCGGTGCAGGAGATGACCGCCTCGATCAACCAGATCGCCGACAGCGCAACCGAGGCCCGCCGGCTGGCTTCCGATTCCAGTCAGGCCGCCGTCGAGGGCAGTCAGGTCGTGAAGGCCGCGGTTGGCGAAATGTCGGGCATCGCCGGGGTGATCGGCACCGCTGTGGAGCGGGTCGAGGCCCTTGGGCGCGAGTCCGAAAGGGCGTCGGAGGTGGTCACGATCATCAAGGGCATCGCCGATCAGACCAACCTGCTGGCGCTCAATGCCGCCATCGAGGCCGCCCGGGCTGGCGAGCTTGGCCGTGGCTTTGCGGTGGTGGCCGACGAAGTGCGCAAGCTCGCTGAGCGCACCACCACCGCGACCGACGAGATCGGCCGGATGATGAACGACATGCGCGGTGCCAAGGAGTCGGTGCTCGGCTGCATCGAGAGCGCGGTGGGCAGGGTGAATGCCGGTGTGAGCCATGCCGGCAAGGCGGGCGAATCGATCGATCTCATTACCGGTCGCGCCGATGGTGTGGGCGACATCGTCGGCCGGATCTCCGACTCGCTGGCCGAGCAGAGCGTCGCGGCCCAGGAAATCTCCCGTCACGTGGAACTGATCTCCCGGATGGCCGATCGCTCGGCGGTGGCCACCCACGCCATCTCTGGCGAGGCGCAGGCGCTGTCCCAAAGCGCCGAGGGGCTGCGGACGGCGCTCAACCGGTTCCACATCTGATGTGGGCTGAACGTGCGGCCACGGGTGACGGAAAAAAGTCCGAAATTATTTTGAAATCGTGTCATCCACCGATCGATACGCCGCGTTAAGAGATCACAGGCGAGAGATCGCCGGATTTAACAGGAGAAGTCGATGGGCAGTTATTGCAACGAGTCCTACGCAGAGTTTCTGGATTCCCTCAAGGCCGCTGGTGTCGTCATCAGCAACGAAAGTGAAGTGCGTGAGCGTCTGGCGGAATGCCAGCGCTGGAGGACGGCTTTCATGACCCTGGCCGCCAACGGCCGGCAGCTTGGCATCGAGTTTTCGGTGGCAGGCGAGGGTGGTGATCCCCACGCTGTGCAGCGCGTGATGGCTCAGCATGCTTTCCCGGCCGAAAAGGAAGCCGCCTTCCTGGCCCAGCTGACCGCCCAGCGCTGAGTGCAGCAGACCGGTCCGGCGCCTGCCGGGTCTGGTGACAGCATCTGGCCGATGCCCCCTCCACCCAGCGGTGAAGGGGGCATCGGCTTTTATGCGCCCTGAAAACATGCCCGCTGAAAGCCTGCCGATAGGAATGCCCCGCGGGGCCGGGGTTGCGACGGCGTGACAGGGTGCGCAGCCGGTGGCGGGCGGGCTTAAAGTTTTCCGGCGCTGCGTCGTCAATACGAGGACGATATTCTCTAAGGACCGCAGCCCTGAACCCCCAGTCCCCGGCCCCTTCTTCCGGTTTTTCGGCCCTCGAAGTGCTTGCCCTGCAGGCGGCTGTGGTGTCCCACCCGCGTCTGGGGCCGGCCGCGACCGCGTTTGCCTCGGAGCTGGCCACGCGGCTTGGCTGCGAGCGGGTGGCCGTCGGCTTTGTCGAGGATCGATTCTCGCGGGTCGTCGCCTTGTCTCACGGTGCGCTGGGTGACGGCAGCACCGACACCTTGCGGGCGATGGGTGCGGCGATGGACGAGGCGATCGAGCAGGCGGCGACGGTCATCGCCCCCGCGCCGCCCGAGCTGCCGCCGCGGATCATCCTGTCCCACGAGGAGTTCATCCGCCAGGAGGGCGGGGTGGTGTGCACCATCCCGATCGCCGTCCAGCATGAGCTGGTGGGCGCGGTGCTGCTGCAGTTCCGCCAGGGGAGTGCGCCTGATCCGGCCGTGATGATGGAATGGGAGCACGCGGTGGCGCTGGTCGGCCCGGTGCTGCATTACATGCGTCACGGCGAGCGGCCCTGGCGCAAGCGACTGCGGGATCACCTGAGGCGCGGCTGGGCGGCGCTCCGGTCACCCGCCGGTGGCCGCCTGCGGCTTGGGCTGGGCGTGGCGCTGGTGACGTTGACGGTGCTGCTGCTGGTGCCGTTCCAGTACCGGGTTGGCGGCAACGCCCGGGTGGAAGGGGCGATCCAGCGGGTGCTGGTGGCGCCGGTCGATGGGTTCCTTAAGCGCGGCCTGGTTCGTCCGGGCGATCTGGTCAAGTCTGGCCAGTTACTGGCCGAGCTGGCCGAACAGGATCTGCAGCTTGAACGCAGCAAGTGGGCGAGCGAGCTTGCCCAGCACGAGAACGCCTACGGCGCCGCGATGGCGCGGGCCGACCGCGCCCAGCTGGTCGTCAGCCAGGCCAAGGCCGAGGAGGCGCGCGCCCAGCTCGACCTGGTGGACCAGCAACTCGGGCGCATCCGCATCGAGGCGCCGTTCGACGGCGTCGTGATCCGCGGTGATCTCAGCCAATCCCTCGGGGCGCCGGTGCAGCGGGGGGACGTGCTGCTGACGGTCGCGCCGCGGGAGCGTTTCCGCGTGATCGTCGAGGTGGATGAGCGGGACATCGCCCGCATCCGGGTGGGGCAGGCGGGTCATCTGGCCCTGTCGGCGCTGCCCTGGGATACGCTGCCGCTGGCCGTCACCCGCATCACGCCGATGGCCAGCGCGGTGGAAGGGCGCAACGTGTTCGAGGTTGAGGCGGCGCTGTCGGCCCAGCCCGACAACCTGCGGCCGGGGCTGCGCGGCGTGGCGAAGATTGCCGTGGGGCGCGAGCCCCTGGCGTGGGCCTGGACTCACCGGCTGATCGACTGGATGCGGATCGGCCTGTGGTCGTGGCTGGGACACTGAGATGAACGGGCCGAGCGCCTTCAGCAGTCAGTGGTACCGGGTGGCGGGCCTGCACCCGAGCCTGCGGTCGCAGGTGCGGGTGCGTCGGCAGATCTACCGCGACGAGGTGTGGTACGTGCTCGCCGATCCGGTGAGTGGCCGTTTCCACCGGATGAACGCGGCGGCCTACGCCTTCGTCGGGCGCTGCGACGGCTCCCGGACGGTGGATGCGCTGGCCGAGGCCATGCTCGCCGAAGACCCAGACCAGGCGCTCACCCAGGACGAGATCGTGCAACTGCTGGTGCAACTCAACCAGCGCGGGCTGATCCAGTGCGAGGTGACGCCGGACGTGGAGGCGATCTTCCGCCGCCAGCACCAGGAGGCGCGCGAGGAGCGTCGTCTGGGCGTGAATCCGCTGGCCTTCCGGGTCCGCCTGGGCGACCCGAACGATTTCCTGAAGCGCTTCGATCGCTGGCGTTACGTGATCTTCTCGTGGCAGATGCTGCTGGTGTGGCTCGCCGTGATCTGCGCCGGCGGGCTGGTGGCGGCCACCCATGTCGACGCCCTGTCGTCGGCGGCGCGCACCTGGATGGGCACGCCGCGTTTCCTGCTGATGGCGTGGCTGCTCTATCCGCCGATCAAGGCCGTGCACGAGCTGGCCCACGGGCTGGCGGTGCGGCGTTTCGGAGGTGAGGTGCGTCAGACCGGCGTCAGCCTGCTGCTCCTCACGCCGGCGCCTTTCGTCGATGCGTCGGCGGCGGCGGCCTTCCGCCACGCGGGGCAGCGGGTGATCGTCAGCGCCGCGGGGATCATCACCGAGCTGACCCTTGCCGGCCTGGCGCTGATCGTCTGGGCGCTCGTCCAGCCGGGGCTGGTGCAGGATCTGGCGCTGGTGGTGGCGGTGGTCGGCGGGGTGTCGACGGTGCTGTTCAACGGCAATCCGCTGCTGCGCTTCGATGGCTATTACGTACTGTGCGACCTGTTCGACCTACCCAATCTGTCGGCGCGCAGCCGTGCCTTCTGGCGCCATCTGCTGCTCAACCGGCTGCTGCATGTGGCCGGCGTGCCGTCCCCCGAGCCGGGGCGGGGCGAGCTGCCGTGGCTCGTGTTCTACGCGCCGGCTTCGTGGATATACCGGGTGGGGTTGTCGATCGCGATTGTCGGCTGGATCGGGAGCTGGTCGATGGTGCTCGGGGTGATCGCCGGTGTCGCCACGCTGATCGCGCTGATCGGTAAGCCGGTGCTCGGCTTCTGGCATGGCCTCCTGCGCATGGCGCTGCCCGAGACCCAGCGGCGCCGGGCGCTGCGCGTGGCGGGCGGGTTGTCGGTGGCGGTGGTGCTGCTGATCGGGGTGATCCCGGTGCCGTTCTCGACCCTTGCCCAGGGCGTGGTGTGGATTCCGGAGCAGGCCCAGCTGCGGGCCGGCACCGACGGTTTCATCGTGAGCATGGAAGGCCGGCACGGCGACAAGGTGGAGGCCGGGCAGGTGGTGCTCCGGCTCGAGGATGCCCGCCTCGTCACCGATGCAGCGAAACTGCGCAGCCAGCTCGAGGGGCTCAACGCCGATCTGTTCCAGGCCATGCAGCGCGACCCGGTGAAGGCGCGGGATGTGGAAGCCGACATCGGTCGGGTGACGGCCCAGCTCAAGCGGGTTGAAGAGCTGCAGGAGGCGCTGGTGCTGCGCGCCGGCGTGGCCGGCCAGCTGACGATGCCTCGTCAGGTTGATGTGGACGGCGCCTTCGTGCCCCGTGGCGCGCTGCTTGGCCACGTATTCACCGGCGAGCCGGCCACCGTGCGGGTGGCGGTGGAGCAGGACGTGGCCGCGCTGGTGCGTTCCGACACCCGTCAGGTGGGCGTGCGTCTGGCCGAGTCGCCGGGCGAAACGCTGCCGGCGCGGCTGCTGCGGGCAGTGCCGGCGGCTACCGAGAAACTCCCCAGCCCGGCCCTGGGCGACTTTGCCGGCGGGCGCTTTGCGGTCGACCCGGCGGATGAAGACCATCAGCGCACGCCGTCGCCGGTGTTCGTCTTCGATCTGGTGGTGGATGGTCTCATCCCCGAACGGGCCGGCGGACGGGTGTGGGTGCGTTTCGACCACGGCTGGGCGCCGCTTGCCGTGCAGTGGGCGCGCCAGCTCAAACAGCTTTTCCTCAGCAACTTCAATCCCGCCACGTGACGATGCCGCTCGATCTGCGTGTGCCCCTGCCGGGGCTGGTGTGGGGCGCTTATCCGGAACGCCGGGAGCCGCCCCGGCGCAGCTGGCCGTGGCAGCGCGCCGGATACCGCCGGCAGCTCGCCGCCGTGCGCGCAGCGCTGGCGGGCTGGCGGATGCTTGACGAAGCTGCCTTCGCCGCCCGTCTGCGGACGGTGCAGGGCCGCCTCGGGCGGGATGGGCTGGCGGGCGACGCGCTGACCGAAGCCCTTGCCGCAGCAGTCGACGCGGCCCGGCGCAGCCTGGGCATGGAGGCTTACGACACCCAGCTCCACGCAGCCCTGGTGATGCTCGACAACCGTCTGGCCGAGATGGCCACCGGCGAGGGCAAGACGCTTTCCGCCGCGCTCACCGCGGCCGTCGGTGCGCTGGCCGGGATGCCGGTGCACGTGCTCACCGCCAACGATTATCTGGTGGAGCGGGATGCCACGCACCTCGCGCCTTTCTATGCCCGGCTGGGTCTGCGGGTGGATTTCGTCACCGGCGAGATGAGCGAGGCCCGGCGCCGCACGTCGTACGCTGCGCCGGTGTGCTACGTGACGGCGCGGGAGCTGGTCTTCGATTACCTGCGCGACGGGCAGCGCCGGGGCCACGCCCGGGGCGATCTGCAGCGTCGGGTGGCGGCCCTTGGCGGCGGAGACACTGTCCAGCCCCTCCTGCGCGGGCTTTGCATGGCGGTGGTGGATGAGGCCGACAGCCTGCTGATCGACGAGGCGATGATGCCGCTGATCCTCTCCCGCCAGGTGCGCGACAGCGGGGCGCGGGCGTTCTTCTGGCAGGCCTGGTCGCTGGCGGGCGAGCTGGTTTCGGGCGTCGACTTCCGCGTGGATGCGCCGGCGATGCAGGCGCGTCTCACCGATGCGGGCCGGACGCGTCTGGCCGGTCGGGTGGCAGCGCTGGGCGGGCGCTGGCGCTCCCGCAGGTTACGCGAGGAGGTAGTGGCGCTGGCCCTGGCGGCGCGTCACGTGTATCGCCGCGACGTGCATTACCTGGTGCGCGACGGGCAGGTGGAGATCATCGACGAGATCACCGGCCGCGCGGCGCCGGGCCGGGTGTGGTCCCGCGGGCTGCACGGGCTGGTGGAGCTGAAGGAGGGCTGCCGGCCGTCGCCCGCCACCGAAACCCTGGCCCAGATCACCTTCCAGCGTTTCTTTCCGCGCTATCACCGGCTGTGCGGCATGAGCGGCACGCTGCGCGAGGCGCGCGGCGAGTTGCGGGAGGTGTATGGACTGGATGTCGTGTGCATTCCGTCACGCCTTCCGGCCTCAAGAAAATCGTTTCCGGGCCGTTTATACGGGGCAAGACACGCTTTGTGGGACGCCGTCGCCCGTCGGGTCGCCGAGATCCGGCAGACGGGGCGCCCGGTGCTGGTGGGCACCTCGTCCGTGGCCGAGTCGGAATCCCTGTCGGCCCGCCTGACGGCCGCGGGGGTTGCGCACACGGTGCTCAACGCCCGTTTCGACGCCGACGAGGCCGCCATCGTGGCCCGGGCCGGGGAGCCAGGGCAGGTGACAGTGGCCACCAACATGGCAGGGCGGGGGACGGATATTCCGCTGGCGGCCGGTGTTGCGGCGGCGGGAGGGCTCCACGTGATGTGCTGCCAGTTCAATGCGTCGCGCCGGATCGACCGGCAGCTGGAAGGTCGATGTGCCCGCCAGGGCGACCCGGGCAGTGTGGAGACGTGGATCAGCCTGGATGTGGCCCGGGTGGCAGAGGTGCCGCTGCTGGGCCTGCTGGCGCGTCGGTACGGGATGACGTCGGACGGTGCGGTGAAGGTCGGGCCGTGGCTGCTGCGGGTGTTGCTGGGTTGGTACCAGTGGCGTCAGGCCGGCCAGGAGCGGCGGGCGCGATGGGTATTGTTGCAGGCGGATCGGGAGTGGGAGCGGGGGTTGTCGTTTGGCGGCCCCGGGGAATGACGACAATGAAGAAATGGATGTTGAGCTGCGCGTGCTGGGGGCTGGCCGGAATGGCCGGCTTGGCTGCGGCCGCCGGTCCGCAAGGGGCCGGTGGAACCGCGGGCGCAGCTTCATCGGGAACCCTCGGCTGCCTGATCGAACCCGACAAGGTGGCCGATCTGGGGAGCGCCGTCATCGGCGTGCTCGACAGCCTGCGCGCCGAGCGTGGCGACGTGGTGCGCAAGGGCCAGGTGCTGGCCGTGCTGCGCAACGACGTGGAACGGGCCACCGCCGAAGTTGCCCGGTCGCGCGCTGCCACCGAGGCCGACCTGCGCAGCGCCGAAGCCAGCCGTGATCTGGCCCGCCAGAAAATGCGCCGGGCCGAAGATCTGGTGGCGAAGAATTACGTGGCCCAGCAGGCCCTCGATCAGGCCAGGGCGGATTTCCAGGTGGCGGAGCAGAAAGTGCTGCAGACCCGCGAACAGCTGCGGGTATGGAGCCGAGAGGTCGGCGTGGCCGAGGCCCAGGTGGGCCTCCGGACGATCCGCAGCCCCTTCGATGGCGTGGTGGTCGAGCGCTATCTCTCGCTGGGCGAGCGGGTCGAGGAGAAGCCGATCTTCAAGGTGGCGAAGATCGATCCGCTGCGTATCGAGGTGATCGTGCCGGCGGCCCGCTTCGGCACCATCCGGGTCGGTGAAGTTGCCAGCGTGAAGCCCGATCTGCCCAATGCGGCGCCGGTGGATGCCTCCGTGGCGCTGGTGGACCGCGTGGTGGATGCGGCGAGCAACACCTTCCGTGTACGGCTGGCCCTGCCCAACCCTGGAAACACCCTGCCGGCCGGCCTGCGCTGCCGGATCACCTTTGGCGAGACTTCGCCCCAGACGCCCATCGCCGCCGCGGGGGGCCACCTCGTGGGCGGCATGCGCATGGATTCGAGCCTCACTTCCTTCAAGGAAAAAAACCGGCGCTAAAAGACGTTCATGAATAGCCGTCGCCACCGCCGTGCGCTGATCGAGACTTTCGAATCGCGCATCCTCTACTCGGCCGATCCCGGGCCGGCGGGGATTGTTGCGGCAGTGCTGGCGGGTTCGGCCCATCCGGGCGACGGCGCCACGGCGATCCAGCAGGGCGGAACCGAGCTGGTTTTCGTCGATGCGCGGGTGCCGGACGTCCAGCAGCTGCTGGATGACCTCTCGGCTCAGCAGCAGGCGGGGCGGCCCATCGAGGTGGTGGTGGTCGGCAGCGACGAGGACGGCATCGGCGTGATCGGCGCGGCCCTCGCCGGGCGCAGCGATGTGTCCGCGGTGCATGTGATCGGCCACGGCGCCAGTGGCGTTGCCCAGCTGGGCGCCAGCGAGCTGGACGCTGAATCGGTCTTCCAGCGGGCGGGCGAGATCGCCGGCTGGGGTGATGCGCTGTCGGCCGACGCCGATCTGCTGCTCTACGGGTGCGACGTGGGCGACGGCGCTGCCGGCCAGTCCCTCGTGGCAACCCTGGCCCAGCTCACCGGCGCCGATGTGGCGGCCAGCGATGACCCGACCGGCAGCGCGCTCTTTGGCGGCGACTGGGATCTGGAGGTGCGCACCGGCGCGATCGAGGCGACACCGTTTGCGTCGGCGAACCTGCAGGTCGACTGGTCCGGGGTGCTGGCGCTCACGACCCAGGGGGCGGAGACCCTCGTAAATACCACCACTACCGGCACCCAGACCGAGAACTGGTCGGCCAAGACGGTGGCGATGGACGCCAACGGCAACTACGTCGTGATCTGGATGGACGGCTCCGGCGCCACCGACACCGGCATCGGCATATACGGTCAGCGCTACAACGCCAGCGGCGTGGCCCAGGGCGCGCAGTTCCACGTCAACACCTACACCACCGACAACCAGCGCAATCCGGCGGTGGCGATGGACGCCAATGGCAACTTCGTGGTGGTGTGGGAGAGCAACAGCCAGGACGGCAGCAGCTACGGCATCTACGCCCAGCGCTACAACAGCAGCGGGGTGGCCCAGGGCAGCGAGTTCCGCGTCAATACCACCACCACCTACGACCAGATCGAAGCCTCGGTGGCGATGGACGCCAACGGCAACTTCGTGGTTGCCTGGCAAAGCTGGAGCCAGGATCTGGTCAACACCAACGGCATCTACGCCCAGCGCTACAACAGCAGCGGCGTGGCCCAGGGCTCGGAGTTCCTGGTCAACACCTACACGACCGAGAGCCAGACCGAGCCCAGTGTCGCCATGGACGCCTCGGGCAACTTCGTGATCGCCTGGCAGAGCTTTGGTCAGGATGGCGACAACGAGGGCATCTACGCCAAGCGCTACAACAGCAGCGGGGTGGTGCAGGGCAGCGAGTTCCATGTGAGCACCTACACCACCAGCAACCAGGATCTGCCGGTGGTGGCGATGGACAGCACCGGCAACTTCGTTGTTGTCTGGGAAAGCAATCAGGACGGCAGCGGCAACGGCATCTACGGCCAGCGCTACAACAGCAGCGGTGCGGCCCAGGGTGGCGAGTTCCGGATCAACACCACCACCACCAACCAGCAGCAGAACCCGGTGGTGACGATGCTGGCGGGCGGGGCTTTTGCCGTGACCTGGCAGAGCTACGCCCAGGATGGCAGCTTCGATGGCGTGTACATGCGCCAGTACGATTCGTCCGGCACCGCGCTGACCGCCGAGACGCTGGTCAATACCACCACCACCGACTACCAGGACGTACCGAGCATTGCGGCCGACGAGAAGGGGCATCTGGTGGTGGTGTGGCACGGCAACGGCCCCGGCGACACCGACGGCGTATTCATGCAGCGCTACCAGTATGCGGTGGCGCCCGTCCTGACGCTGACCGGCTACAGCGGCACCTACGTGGAGAACGCGGGGGTGATCTACGATGCCGGCGCCACCGTGACCGATGCGGACACCACCACCTTCACCGGTGGCCAGCTGATCTACCAGATCACCGCCAACGGTACGGCCAGCGACGAGCTGGGCATCCGCAACCAGGGCACGGGCGCCGGGCTGATCGGCCTGTCGGGCACCAATGTGACCTACGGTGGCATCACCATCGGCACCTACAGCGGCAGCTTCGGCAATGGCAGCACGCCACTCACCGTCACCTTCAACAGCAACGCCTCGGTGGCGGCCGTGCAGGCGCTGGTGCGCAATGTCACGTACCGCAACACCAGCGAAAACCCCAGCACCGCCACCCGCACCATCAGCCTCACCGTCTCGGACGGCACCGGTTTGACCAGCGTACCGGCGGTGGTGTCGATGGCGGTGACGGCCGTCAACGACGCGCCGACCGTCACCAGCGCGGCGAGCGCCAGCGTGGCCGAGAACACCACGGCGGTGATGACGGTCACCTCGTCCGACGTGGACGGCGGCACGCCGGTGTATTCGATCTCGGGTGGGGTCGATGCGGCAAAGTTCACCATCAACAGCAGCACCGGTGCACTGAGCTTCAGCTCCGCGCCTGACTACGAAGCGCCCACCGATTCGGGTGCCAACAACGTCTACAACGTGACGGTGCAGGTGAGCGACGGCGCTGGCGGTACTGCCAGCCAGGCAATCGCGGTGACGGTGACCGACGTGTCGAGCGCACTCGTCGTCACCACCACGGCCGACACCAACGACACCGGCCTTGGCAGCAGCTTCACCGCCGAGCAGCTCAATGCCAGCAAGGGCACCGACGGCAAGATCTCGCTCCGCGAGGCCATCATCGCCGCCAACACCACCGCGGGCACCGACACCATCAGCTTCAATATCGCCGATGCGCTGGTGAGCGGCACCCACACCATCAAGCCGACCTCGGCGCTGCCCACCCTTACCGGCGCGGTGATCATCGATGGCACCACCGAGCCCGACTACGTGGTCGGCCGGCCGGTGGTCGAGATCGACGGCAGCCTCACGGGCTCCGGGGTGCATGGCCTCGTGCTCGGCGCTGGGGCGGGCGGCTCGACGATCCGCGGGCTTGCGATCAACAGCTTCAACAGCAGCAACGGCTACGCGCTCTATCTCATGGCGGGCGCCGACAACAACGTCATCGAGGGCAACATCATCGGCCTGGATGCCGACGGCACCACCGCCGTGCCGACGATGAGCAACTTCGGCGTCTATGTGGCGTCGTCGGGCAACACTATCGGCGGCACGACGACCGCGGCGCGCAACGTGCTGTCGAACAACGTCAATGCCGGCGTCGCGCTGTACGGCTCGAACAACGTGGTCATTGGCAACTACATCGGCACCGATGCCACCGGCACCCTCGCTAGGGGAAACGGTAACGATGGTGCCGACGTTTACGGCGGTGCCAACAACCGGGTGGGCGGCACGACCGCGGCCGAGCGCAACATCATCTCGGGCAACCTGCGTAACGGGATCGAGGTGTCCACCGGCCTCACCGGGACGCTCATCCAGGGCAACTACATCGGCACCGACGTCACCGGCACGCTGTCTCTGGGCAACAACTACGGCGGCATCTGGGTCGGCTCGTCTTCTACGGGCGTCACCATCGGCGGTGCGGCGGCGGGTGCCGGCAACACGATCGTCAACAACCCTACGGGCGGCATCTACACCGATGCCTCCAGCGTGAGCTTCTCGCTGCTGGGCAACACCTTCTACAACAACGCCAACCTGGCGATCGACCTGAACGCCGACGGCGTCACCGCCAACGATGCCGGCGACGCCGACACCGGCCCCAACAGTCTGCAGAACTTCCCGGTGATCGCCACCGCCCGCATCGACGGCGCCGGCCATCTCGCCCTGGTCGGCACCCTGGCAAGCACAGCGAGCAGCTACTACCGCATCGAGTTCTACGCCAATGCCACCCAGGACGCCTCGGGCTACGGGGAAGGGCAGCGCTATCTGGGCTACGTCAATGTGGCGACCGACGGCTCGGGCAACGCCAGCTTCAACACCGTGCTCGCCGTGTCGATGGCCGTGGGCGAATCCGTCACCGCCACCGCCACCAAGAGCAACGCGGCCTATTCCAGCTACACCGACACGTCCGAATTCGCCGCCGACGTGATGGTCAGCGTCAACCAGCTGCCGGTCGTCACCACCACCGGCAGCACCCTGGCCTACACCGAAAACGGCGCCGCCACCGCGGTGGATGGCGCGCTGACGGTGAGCGATTCCGACAGCCCCAACCTCAGCGGCGCCACCGTCAGCATCACCAGCGGCTTCGCCAGCGGCCAGGACACGCTCGCCTTCACCGATCAGTCGGGCATCACCGGCAGCTGGAACGGCGTGACCGGCGTGCTCACCCTCAGCGGCAGCGCCACCGTGGCCAGCTACCAGGCGGCGCTGCGCAGCGTCACCTATGTCAATACGTCCGAGCAGCCGGCCACCGCCACGCGCACGGTCTCCTTCGCGGTCAATGACGGGCTGGGGACGAGCGCCACCGCCACCCGCAACATCTCTGTCGCGTCGGTGGATGACGCGCCCAGCTTCAACGCTGCCGACTACACGGTGACGACCGCGCCCGGGGCTGCGGCAGACCGGGGCTACGCCACCTTGGTCCAGGGCGACGGCAAGATCCTCGTCGCCGGCTATTCGAGCAACGGCAGCAACCTCGATTTCCTGCTGATGCGCTACAACGTGGATGGCACCCTCGACACCAGCTTCGGCGGTGGCGACGGCATGGTCACCACGGCCATCGGCAGTGGCGACGATGAAGCCCACGCCGTGGCGCTGCAGTCCGACGGCCGGATCCTCGTTGCCGGCTTCACCCAGAACGGCCTGCATCGGGATTTCGCCCTGGTACGCTATCTTGCCGACGGCACCCTCGATACGAGCTTTGGCGGCGGCGACGGTATCGTCACCACCGACATCGGCAGCAGTTCGACCGACGAAGCCTGGAGCATGGTCGTCCAGACCGACGGAAGGATCGTCCTCGGCGGCACCTCGGCCAACGATTTTGCCGTCGTGCGCTATCTGGCCGATGGCAGCCTCGACACCAGTTTCAGCGGTGATGGCAAGGCCACCGCGGACATCGCCGGGGCCACCGATACCGGCTATGGCCTGGCGCTCCAGTCCGACGGCAAGCTCGTCCAGAGCGGCAGCGCCACCGTGGGCGCGACGCTGGATTTCGGCGTGGTGCGCTACAACACCGACGGCAGTCTGGACACCAGCTTTGGCGGCGGCGATGGCGTCGTCACCACGCCGGTGGGCAGCAGTTTCGACGTCGCCCAGTCGGTGGCCATCCAGTCGGACGGCAAGATCGTCGTCGGTGGCTATTTCTCGAACGGCTCGAACAACGACATCGCGGTGGTGCGCTACACCAGCACCGGCGCCATCGACACCGGTTTCGGTGGCGGCGATGGCATCACCACGGTGGATCTCGGTGGTCACGATGCGTCGTGGGGCCTGACGCTGCAGTCCGACGCCAAGATCGTGGTGGTCGGTGGCGCCAGCTCGACCGATCTTGCCGCCGTCCGCCTGCTGAGCGATGGCAGCCTCGACACCAGCTTCAGCGGCGACGGCAAGCTCACCGCCCACCTGGGCAACAACAGCTTCCTGTATTCGGCGGCGATCGGTGCCGACGGGCGGGTTGTCGCCACCGGCTACAGCAACACCACCACCGACGACGGGCTGCTGGTGCGCTTCTCCAGCGACGGCCAGTTCGACACCCGCGCCAACCCCGCTGCCACCAGCCTTGGCGGCAGCGCCAGCTACACCGAGAACGGAAGCGCGGTGGTGATCGATTCGAGCGTGCGCATCTTCGACGCCGAGCTCAATCCCGCCGACAGCTACGCCGGCGCCACGCTCACGCTCGCCCGTAGTGGCGGCGCCAACGCCCAGGACGTGTTCTCCGCATCGGGCAACCTGGGCACCCTCACCCAGGGCGGCAGCCTGCTGCTGTCGGGCGTGAATGTCGGCACCGTGACGACCAACTCGTCCGGCACGCTGCTGCTCACTTTCAACGCCTCGGCCACCCAGGTGCGGATCAACGAGGTGATGAGCTCCGTCGCCTACGCCAACTCGTCCGACGCGCCGCCCGCCAGCGTCACCCTCGGCTGGACGTTCAGCGACGGTAACAGCGGCGGGCAGGGCACCGGCGGGGCGAAGACCGCCACCGGCACCAGCACCATCAACATCACCGCCGTCAACGACGCGCCAGTGATCACCAGCAGCGCCAGCGCCAGCGTGGCCGAAAACACCACCGCGGTGATGACGGTCACCTCGACCGACGTGGATGGCGGCACGCCGGTGTATTCGATCGCGGGCGGGGGCGACGCGGCGAAGTTCACCATCAACAGCAGCACCGGCGTCCTCAGCTTCGTATCCGCGCCAGACTACGAAGCCCCCACCGACTCGGGCGCCAACAACGTCTACAACGTGTCGGTTCAGGTGAGCGACGGCGTGGGCTACTCGGCCATGTCGCTGGCCGTCACGGTGACCGATGTCTCCAGCGCGCTGGTGGTCACCACCACGGCCGACACCAACGACACCGGCCTCGGCAGCAGTTTCACCGCCGAGCAGCTCAACGCCAGCAAGGGCACCGACGGCAAGATCTCGCTCCGCGAGGCCATCATCGCCGCCAACACTACCGCCGGTACCGACACCGTCAGCTTCAACATCGCGGGAAGCGGGCCCCATACTTTGGTGCTGGCCTCGGCGCTGCCCACCATCACGGACGCGGTGACCATCGACGGCACCACGGAGCCTGACTATGCCGGCGCACCGGTTGTCGTGCTCGATGGCAACGCCACGGTCAACGAAGGGCTCACCATCGAGGCCAGCAACAGCACCGTGCGGGGGCTGGCGATCAACAACTTCGCCGCACGGGGCGTCCTGGTCACCAATGGCGCGGCGAACACCCTGATCGCCGGCAACTACATCGGCACCGATGCCACCGGCCTCGTCGCTCGAGGCAACGGCTCGTGGGGTATCGACCTGATTGCGGCGGGTACCGGCACCGTGATCGGTGGAACGACGGCCCTCGACCGCAACGTGATCGCCAGTAACGTCGGCCAGGGTGGTATCGCCGTCAATGGCACCCAGGGCGCGACGATCACCGGCAACTACATTGGCGTGGGCGCCGACGGCAGCACCGCGCTCGGCAACATGTCGGGCATCCTGCTCTTGGGTGACACCACCGGCACGCGCATCGGTGGCGTCGTCGCCGGTGCCGGCAACGTCATCGCCAACAACGCGGGCGAGGGCGTGATGCTGTGGTCGGCCACCAGCCACGCCGCGATCCTTGGCAACGCGTTCTACAACAACGCCGGTCAGGCGATCGACCTGAACTGGAACGGAACCGTCGAAGCCAACGACGCCGGCGACGCCGACACCGGCCCCAACCAGCTCCAGAACTTCCCGGTGATCTCGTCGGCGATCACCAACGGGGCCACCCAGATCATCATCGCCGGTTCGCTAAACAGCGAGGCCAGCAGCTATTACCGGATCGAGTTCTACGCCAACCCCGCCGCTGACAGCAATGGCTATGGCGAAGGGCGTACTTACCTCGGCAGCACCAATGTCATCACGGATGCCTCGGGCAATGCTTCGTTCAACGTCACCTTGAGCGGCACCGTTGCCGGGGGCGCCTCGATCTCGGCCACCGCAACGCGCAGCGACGCCACTTATACGAGCTTCAGCTACACCTCGGAGTTCGCCGCCAACATCACCGCCGTGGCGAGCAACTCGCCACCGTCAGGGACTGACGGCAGCGTGAGCGCCACCGAGGACACCACCTACACCTTCGCCACCACCGACTTCGGCTTCACCGACGCCAACGGCAACGCGCTGCTGCGGGTGTGGATCGACACCCTCCCGGCGGCCGGTACCCTGCGCCTGAACGGCAGCACCTTTGCCGCCGGCACCGGGATCCTGGCCTCCGACATCAGCGCCGGCCGCCTGACCTACCAGCCGGTGGCCAACAGTACTACGTCAACATCCTTGACCTTCCGCGTGCAGGACGATGGCGGCACGGTCAATGGCGGGCAGGACACCGACGCCAGCGCCAACACCCTGACGATCAACATCACGGCGGTGAACGACGCGCCGGTGATCACCAGCGGCGCCACCGCCAGCGTGGCCGAGAACACCACCGCTGTGCTCACAGTCACCTCCACCGACGTGGATGGCGGCACGCCGGTGTATTCGATCAGCGGTGGGGTGGATGCGGCGAAGTTCTCGATCAACAGCAGCACCGGTGCCCTGAGCTTTGCGACCGCGCCCGACTACGAATCGCCCACCGACAGCGGCGCCAACAACGTCTACAACGTGACCGTGCAGGTGAGCGACGGGGCAGGGGGCATCACCACCCAGGCCGTTGCCGTCACCGTCACCGCCGTCAACGACAACACCCCGGTCATCACCAGCGCCGCCACGGCCAACGTGGCCGAGAACACCACCGCGGTGATGACGGTGACGGCCACCGACGCCGATCTGCCCGCCCAGACGCTCACCTACAGCATCGTCGGCGGCGCCGATTCGGCCAGGTTCTCCATCAACGCCAGCACCGGCGCGCTCAGCTTTGCCACTGCGCCGAATTACGAATCGCCGACCGACTCGGGCAGCAACAACATCTACGACGTGACGGTTCAGGTGAGCGACGGCAGCCTGACCAGCACGCGGGCCATCGCCGTCACCGTCACCCCGGTGAACGAGAGCGCGCCTGTCATCACCAGCAACGGCGGCGGCGCGTCGGCTTCGGTGTCGATCGCCGAGAACACACTCATCGTCGCTTCGGTGACGGCCACCGATGCCGACCTGCCTGGCGACACGCTCACCTACGACATTTCCGGTGGCGTCGATGCGGCCAAGTTCGCCATCGACAGCAACACCGGCGTGCTCCAGTTCATCGGTGCACCCGACTACGAGAACCCCACCGACAGCGGCGCCAACAACGTCTACAACGTGACCGTCCGGGTTTCCGACGGCACCAACACCGACACCCAGGCCATCGCCGTGACGGTGACCAACGTGGTGAGCGAGCTGATCGTCACCACCGCCGCCGATACCGCCGACGGCAACACCAGCAGCATCGCCAACCTCATCGCCAACAAGGGCGCCGACGGCAAGATCTCCCTCCGCGAAGCGATCATCGCCGCCAACAACACGGCCGGTGCCGACACCATCACCTTCGCCATCGGCAGCGGCGCCCAGACCATCAACCTCACCTCGGCGCTGCCCACGATCACCTCGGTCATCAACATCGAGGGCGATTCCCAGGCGGGTTTCACGGGAGAGCCGGTGATCGCGCTCAACGGCGCCTCGGCCGGGGCCAGCGCCATCGGGCTGCTCTTCAGCGGCAGTGGTACGGCGGGCAGTTCGGTCAAATACCTGGCGATCAGCAACTTCACGTCGTCGGGTATCCGCATCGAGAACACCTCGAATGTCACCGTCGCCGGCAACTACATCGGTACCAACCTGGCGGGCACCGCTGCGGCCGGCAACCAGGCTGGCGTGGTGATTTACAACGCCACGAACAACCTCATCGGCGGAACCACCGTCGCCAGCCGCAACGTCATCTCGGGCAACACGGTCGATGGCGTCCAGATCTTCGGTGCAAGCGCCACCGGCAACGTGGTGTCGGGCAACTACATCGGCCTCGACGCCACCGGCACGGTGGATCTCGGCAACACCAACCAGGGCGTCGCGATCTTCACCGGCGCAACCAACAACACCATCGGCGGCACCACCGCCGGCGCCCGCAACGTGATCTCGGGCAACAATGGCGCCGGGGTGCTCATCAGCGATTCGGGCACCAACTTCAACACCATCGCCGGCAATTACATCGGCACCAACGCCGCAGGCAACGCGGCCATCGGCAACACCCAGCAGGGCGTGCTGATCGACACCGGCAGCGGCAACGTCATCGGCGGCTCGGTTGCCGGTGCTGGCAACGTGATCTCCGGCAACCTGGATAACGGCGTCGTCGTCACCAATGGCGGCGTGAACAACTACGTCCAGGGCAACATCGTCGGCCTGGACGAGAGCGGCACCACGGTGATCGCCAACGGCCAGGAAGGCGTCGAGGTTGCCGCCGGCGCCAGCGGAACCTGGATCGGCGGCGCCACCGCTGCCACCCGAAACATCATCGCAGGCAACACATGGCAGGGCATTGGCGTGTATGGCGCCACCACCGATGGCACGGTGATCCGCGGCAACTGGATCGGCGTGGCGGCCGACGGCACCACCGCCCGCGGCAACGAGAAGCAGGGCATCCTCGTCATCGACGCCACCAACACCATGATCGGCGGCTCGAGCGCTGGCGAGGGCAACATCATCGCCAACGCCGGCGCGGGCCATCAGGGGGTGGTGATTTCCGGCGCCTCGACGGGGGCGGTGATGATCGGCAACAGCATCTACGCCAACAGCTCCCTCGGCATCGATGTGGGCGGTGACTGGATCACCGCCAACGATACCGGCGACGCCGACACCGGCGCCAACAACCTGCAGAACACGCCGGTGCTCACCTCGGCGTCGACCACCGGCAGCGCGATCACCATCACCGGCACCCTCAACAGCGTCGCCAGCACCCACTTCCGGATCGAATTCTTCGCCAACCCCACGCCGGATTCATCCGGCTACGGCGAAGGTCAGACCTATCTCGGCTTTGTGGACGTGCTGACCGACGCCAGCGGCAACGCCAGCTTCAGCCCGACCATCACCGCCGCCGTGCCCACCGGCCAGGTGGTGACCGCAACCGCCACCCGCCTCACATCGGGGATGAACTTCGTCGAGACCTCCGAGTTCGCCGCCGACGTCTACACCAACCCGCCCGCCATCACCAGCAACGGCGGCGGCAGCACGGCCGGTGTTTCGGTGGCCGAGAACACCACGGCAGTCACCACCGTCGCCGCCACCGATCCCGACGGCGCCGCCCAGACGCTCACCTACAGCCTTGCCGGCGGCGCCGACCAGGCCAAGTTCCAGATCAATGGCAGCACCGGTGCGCTCAGCTTCCTCGTTGCCCCGAACTTCGAAGCGCCCACCGATGCCGACAGCAACAACGTCTACGAAGTGATCGTCCAGGTTGGCGACGGCACCGGCGCCACCGACACCCAGACGATCAACGTCACCGTCACCAACGCCAACGACGCGCCGGTCATCAGCTTCGTGTCGGGCAACGCCAACTACCCGGAAAACGCCGGCCCGGTGCTCGTGGCCGCGTCCGCCACCGTCACCGACGAAGACGGCGGCAATTTCGACACCGGCCGGCTGGTCGTGCAGTTCACCGCCAACGGCCAGGCCGAAGACCGCATCGCCATCCGCAACCAGGGCACCGGCGCCGGCCAGATCGGAATCTCGGGCAGCAACGTGACCTACGGCGGCGTGGTGATTGGCACCTGGGCTGGCGGCACCAACGGCAGCACGCCGCTCGTCGTCACCTTCAATGCCAGCGCCAACGCGGCGGTGGCCCAGGCGCTCGGCCGCAACATCACCTACGAGAACGTCTCCGACAACCCCTCGACGGCCGTGCGCACCATGGCCGGCTATCTGGAAGATGGCGACGGCGGCACCAGCAACACCGCCAGCGGCACCATCACGATGGTGCCCGCCAACGACGCCCCGACCATCACCAGCGCCGCCACGGCCAGCGTGGCCGAAAACACCACCGCGGTGCTCACCGTCACCTCGTCCGACCCGGACGGCGGAACGCCGGTCTATTCGATCGTCGGCGGCGCCGATGCGGCCAAGTTCTCCATCAACAGCAGCACCGGTGCGCTGAGTTTCCTGTCGGCGCCCAACTTCGAGGCGCCCACCGACGCCGGCGGCAACAACGTCTACGACGTGACGGTGCAGGCGGCAGATGGGGCAGGGGGCACCACCAGTCAGGCCATTGCGGTGACCGTCACCAACGTGAACGAAGCGCCGGCGGTCACCATCACCCCCGCCACCTACGCGGCGACCGAGCAGACCACCCTGACCCTCAGCGGCACCGGCCTTTCCGTCGTCGATGTGGATGCTGGCGCGGCCACCCTCCGGGCAACCCTCAGTGTCGTTTCGGGCACCCTCACCGTCGGTGTCGGCACGACCGGCGTGACGGTGGTTTCGGGGTCCGGCAGTGCCAGCGTGGTGCTCGAGGGCTCGCAGGCTCAACTCAACGATCTGCTGGCGGGCAACGCGGGGGGCACCATCAGCTACATCTTCGGTGGCGATGCCCCGCCGGCCACCGACACGCTGTCCCTCAATGTCAACGATCTGGGCAGCACCGGCAGCGGTGGTGCGGCAAGCGGTGCCGACAGCGCCACGATCAACCTCACGGCGGTCAATGATGCGCCGGTGAACACCATGCCCGGCGCCCAGACCACCAGCGTCAATACCGCGCTGACCTTCGGCACCGCCACCAGCAACCCGATCGCCATCAGCGACGCGGACGCCGCCGGCGCCACCATGCAGGTGAGCCTGACCATCACCAACGGCACCTTCACCCTGTCGTCCACCAGCGGGCTGAGTTTCACCACCGGCGACGGCACCAGCGATGCCGCCATGACCTTCACCGGCACCATCGCGGCCATCAACGCTGCGCTCGACGGCGCCAGCTTCATCCCGACCACTGCGTACAGCGGCGATGCCGCCATCGCCATCCTCACCGGCGATCTCGGCAACACGGGCGGTGGCGCCCTCACCGACTCCGACACGATCCACATCCAGGTGGGGGCGAGCCGTTTCCAGGAAGGCGTCAGCGGCTATACCGGCACCCAGGACACCTACGTTCAGGACACCACGCCGACCACCGCCTACGGCACGGCGACCACCGTGCTGGTGGATGACGGCTCACCGCAGGGCCAGGGCCTGCTGCGCTTCGACAACCTCTTCGGCAGCGGCGTCGGGCAGATACCCTTCGGCGCGACGATCACCTCTGCCTCGCTGTCGTTCTATGTCACCAACCACGACGCCGCCGACACCGTTTACCTGCACCGGATGTTCTCCGCCTGGACGGAAGCCTCCACCTGGAACAGCCTCGACTCCGGCATCCAGACCAACAACACCGAAGCCAGCACCACCGCAACGCTCAGCTTCAGCGCGGGCGTTTCTGGCTGGAACACCCTCACAGGCCTCGAAAGCACGGTGCAGGCGTGGGCCGACGGCGCAACCAACAACGGCTGGGCGTTCCTGACCATCAACCCCGGCGCAGACAACTGGACGTTCGCGTCATCCGAATACGCCACCGTCAGCCTGCGTCCCTACCTCGTCATCAACTACGAAGCGCCAATCGCGCCCGTCATCACCAGCAACGGCGGTGGCGCGAGCGCATCGGTCAGCATCGCCGAGAACACCAGCGCCGTGACCACCGTCACGGCCACCGATGCCGACAGCACGGCCAGCGAGCTCAGCTACAGCATCGTTGGCGGTGCCGACGCTGCGAAGTTCACCATCAACAGCAGCACCGGCGCGCTGAGTTTCCTCGCTGCGCCGAACTACGAAGCGCCCACCGACAGCGGCGGCAACA
>NZ_BSPX01000007.1:0-97092 GCF_030161255.1 Zoogloea oryzae | reverse complement strand
GGCGAGCGGCGCGATCCAGGCGGCGACTTCGGGCCGGTCGGACAGCGCCTCGATGCCCAGGGCGCCCTGGCCGGCGGCCGGCAGCGACACTTCGGACGGCAGCGTGCCGCGGATGCGGCTGGCGAGGCCGAGTCGGGTGAGGCCGGCGGCGGCGAGGATGATCGCGTCGTACTGCCCCTCGTCGAGCTTGCGCAGGCGGGTGTCGAGGTTGCCGCGCAGGCTGGTGACGGCCAACATCGGGTACTGGGCGTGGATCTGGGATTCGCGGCGCAGGCTGGAGGTGCCCACCACGGCGCCCGGCGGCATGTCGTCGAGGCTCTCGTACTTGTTGGAGACGAAGGCGTCGAGCGGCACTTCGCGTTCGGCGATGGCCACCAGCGCGAACTCGGGCGCGAGAGTCATCGGCACGTCCTTCATCGAATGCACCGCGATGTCGGCAGCGCGGTCGAGGAGCGCGGTTTCGAGTTCCTTGACGAACAGGCCCTTGCCGCCCACCTTGGCCAGCGGCCGGTCGAGGATCTGGTCGCCGCGGGTGGTCATGCCCAGCAGTTCGACCTTGCAGGACGGGTAGAGGGCTTCGAGGCGGGCCTTGACGTGCTCGGCCTGCCACAGGGCGAGGCGGCTTTCACGGGTGGCGATGACGATGCGGTCGGGCGTAGGGGCGCTCACGGTATTCGGGCTCGGCAAGGGTTGTTGAGGGGCGGTTCGGGGATGGACAGCGGCGGCCTTGGGCGGCAATCTGCAGCTTCTGCAGTGCAGCATCAGGGTTGCCACCTATGGCGGTCATCCGGGCCGCGATTCTAGCATGGCCCCCTGCTGCGCCTCCCGCGCCGACCGCAACCGACTGGACAGGATTTCCGATGAGCGAACACAACAAGAGCGACGACAAAGACCTCCCCCTGCGCGACGACATCCGTCTGCTCGGCCGCATTCTCGGCGACACCGTCCGCGCCCAGGAGGGCGAAGCCGTGTTCGATCTGGTCGAGGCCATCCGCCAGTGCTCGATCCGCTTCCGCCGCCACGAAGACCACGCCGCACGACGCGAGCTGGAAGCCACGCTGGATTCCCTCTCCCGCGACCAGACCATCGACGTGGTGCGCGCCTTCAGCTACTTCTCGCACCTCGCCAACATCGCCGAGGACCAGCACCACATCCGCCGCTCCCGCGCCCACCAGATCGCCGGCTCCGCGCCCCGCGAGGGCAGCCTGGCCCACGCCCTGGCCCGAGCCTTCGACGCCGGCATGGGCAGCGCCGAACTCACCGCCTTCTTCGAGACCGCCAACGTGGTGCCGGTGCTCACCGCCCACCCGACCGAAGTCCAGCGCAAGAGCATCCTCAACTGCCAGATGGTGATCGCCCGCCTGCTCGACGAGCGCGACCGCATGCAGCTCACCCCGGAAGAGCAGGACGCCAACGACGAAGCCCTGCGCCGCGCGGTGCTCACCCTGTGGCAGACTCGCATGCTGCGCACCGAGAAGCTGTCGGTGATGGACGAGGTGACCAACGGCCTGTCCTACTTCGACTACACCTTCCTGCGCGAGCTGCCGCGCCTCTACGCCAACGTCGAAGATCGCCTCGCCACCCGCGACCGCAGCTGGGGCGCGCTGGAGCTGCCCAACTTCATGAAGGTGGGCAGCTGGATCGGCGGCGACCGGGACGGCAACCCCTTCGTCACCGCCGAGATCCTCGAGAAGGCGCTGGCCGTGCAGGCCGAGAAGGTGCTCACCTACTACATGGACGAGGTGCACACCCTCGGCTCGCAGCTCTCCATCGCCCAGGGCCTGGTGAGCGCTTCCGATGCCCTGCTGCGCCTCGCCGAGGCCTCGCCCGACGGCTCGCCGCATCGCTCCGACGAACCCTACCGCCGCGCCCTCACCGGCGTGTATGCGCGCCTCGCCGCCACCTTCGAGCGCCTGCTCGACCACCAGCCGCCGCGCCATGCGGTGGCCCCCGCCGCGCCCTACGACAGCCCCGACGCGCTGGCCGACGAGCTCGAAGTCATCCACCGCTCCCTCACCGCCAACGGCCTGGGCAGCCTCGCCCGCGGCCGCCTGCGCCTGCTGCGCCGGGCAGTGTCGGTGTTCGGCTTCCATCTGGCGCCCATCGACCTGCGCCAGAACTCCGACGTGCATGAGCGCGTGGTGGCCGAGCTCATCAACTCCATCGACCCCGCCCGCGACTACCTGGCGCTCGACGAAGCCGGCCGCATCGAGATGCTGCTCGAAGAGCTCGCCACCCCGCGCCTGCTCGCCTCGCCGTGGCTGGACTACTCCGACGAGACCCGCGGCGAGCTGGCGATCTTCCGCGCCGCCCGCGCCGCCCACCTGCGCTACGGCAAGGCAGCGGTGCCCAACTGCATCATCTCCAAGACCGACGACGTCTCCGACCTGCTGGAAGTCGCCGTGCTCGCCAAGGAAGCCGGCCTGCTGCGCCCGGCCGAAGGCGTGCTCGACGTGAACATCATTCCGCTCTTCGAGACCATCGGCGACCTGCAGAACGCCGCCGGCGTGATGGATCGGCTGTTCTCCATCCCCGCCTACATGGCGCTGCTGGAATCCCGCAAGCTGGAGCAGGAAGTCATGCTCGGCTACTCCGACAGCAACAAGGACGGCGGCTTCCTCACCTCCGGCTGGGAGCTCTACAAGGCCGAGATCGGGCTGGTGGACACCTTCGCCCGCCACAAGGTGCGGCTGCGCCTGTTCCACGGTCGCGGCGGCTCGGTGGGCCGCGGCGGCGGCCCCAGCTACCAGGCGATCCTGGCCCAGCCGGGCGGCGCCGTGCAGGGCCAGATCCGCCTCACCGAACAGGGCGAAGTCATCGCCTCCAAGTACGCCAACCCGGAAGTCGGCCGCCGCAACCTGGAGGTGCTCGCCGCCGCCACGATGGAAGCCACCCTCTTCGCCCCCCGCGACCCCGCCCCGCGCCCCGAATACCTCGAGGCGATGGACGAGCTCTCGGATGGCGCCTTCAAGGCCTACCGCAACCTGGTGTACGAGACCGACGGCTTCGAGCGCTACTTCTGGGAATCCACCGTGATCTCGGAAATCGCCGCCCTCAACATCGGCAGCCGCCCGGCGTCGCGCAAAAAATCGACTGCCATCGAAGACCTGCGGGCGATCCCGTGGGTGTTCAGCTGGGCCCAGTGCCGGCTGATGCTGCCGGGCTGGTACGGCTTCGGCTCGGCGGTGCAAGCCTACATCGCGAAGCACGGCGAGGCCGGCATGGCGCGCCTCGCGGCGATGCACAAGGAGTGGTCGTTCTTCGCCACCCTGCTCTCCAACATGGACATGGTGCTCGCCAAGAGCGACATCGCCATCGCCAGCCGCTACGCCGATCTGGTGAAGGACGGCGCGCTGCGCGAGGCGATCTTCCCGCGCATCGAGAAGGAGCACGCCGACACCCTGCAGGCCCTGCTCACCATCACCGGCCAGCAGGCGTTGCTCGACGCCAACCCGCTCCTCAAACGCTCCATCCACAACCGCTTCCCCTACCTCGACCCGCTCAACCACGTGCAGGTCGAACTCCTCCACCGCTACCGGGAAGGCCATCAGGACGAACGCGTGCGGCGCGGCATCCTGCTGTCGATCAACGGCGTGGCCGCGGGCCTGCGCAACAGCGGCTGAGCGCGGCCCCCGGTCGACAAGGTGCAATACAGCCGGTGCAGGCCAGCCCCTGCAACCGGCTTTTTTGCACACGCCAACCAGAGACCCCATAAACAATCAGGAAATCGGCGACCTGCACCGTCGCCTGGAACGCGAACTCCTCGATAGCTACGACGAAGAGCTCGAACTGGAACTCGACGACCGTCGTTTCGAGGAGATCGGCAGCGGCACGGCGCACTCACCCACCGACGAGGAGAAGGCGCAGCGCCGGCGCTATTTCAAGGAGCTGCTGCGCCTGCAGGGCGAGCTGGTCAAACTGCAGGACTGGGTGGCCACCACCCGGCACCGGGTGGTGATCCTCTTCGAAGGCCGCGACGCCGCCGGCAAGGGTGGCGTCATCAAGCGCATCACCCGGCGCCTCAACCCCCGGGTGTGCCGGGTCGTCGCCCTGCCCGCCCCCAATGACCGGGAACGTACCCGGTAGTACTTCCAGCGTTACGTTCCGCACCTCCCCGCAGCGGGCGAGATGGTGCTGTTTGACCGCAGCGGGTACAACCGGGCGGGCGTGGAGCGGGTCATGGGCTTCTGCTCCGACGACGACTACGAGGCGTTCTTCCGCTCGGTACCCGAGTTCGAGCGCATGCTGGTGCGCTCCGGCATCCAGCTGATCAAGTACGGGTTCTCGATCACCGACGACGAACAGCACTTCCGCTTCCTGTCACGCATCCACGACCCCCTCAAACAGTGGAAGCTGAGCCCCATGGATCTGGAATCCCGCGCCCGCTGGGAGAAATACACCGAAGCCAAGGAGCTCATGCTGGAACGCGCCCACATCCCGGAAGCGCCCTGGTGGACCTGCCCGAGCGGGTGAGGCACCCGGACTACGTGCGCCACGAGGTGCCGCCCGAGATGTTCGTGCCGGACTACTTCCGCTGAGGCGAGGCTCAGTCCAGCGCTTCCAGCCCCCGGGTGGCCCAGTTGAGCACGGCCGCGTGCACCGTCATCCGGGGCGCCAGATCGGGCAGATCGCGGCGGATCACCTCGGCGGCAAAGTGGGCCATGAAGCGCGCCTTCAGCTCGGCCCGGGCCCGGTCCGAGCCGATGTCCTGATAGGGCGAGGACGCCAGCAGCAGGAAGCCGTCGTCCGGAATGCGCCCCTTGTGCATGTTGGACGCGATGATCGCGCCGGCCTTGCGGATGGGGTCGGCGAGATCGGGGCTGTAGGGGCCGATGATCAGCGCCAGGTTGGGGGCGTGCAGGAAGTCGAAGCCGCGCCCGACGCAGATCATCCACTCCCGGTGTTCGATGTCGAGCTGTCGGTCAAGCTTGCGCACCTCGGCCACGTGGGCGACATTCCCCGCCACCAGCCGGGCCAGATCGGCCAGCATCGCAGCCGGCATGTCCGGAAACAGGGGCTGCAGGCGCGCCCGCAGGCTGGCCTCGGTTTCGTCGGTGCCCAGGGTGGACACATCCAGGGTTGCGCCGCCCGCCCCGTGCAGCACCAGCGCGTCCTCGTCGGTTTCGAAACCGCAGACCAGGGGATAAACCGTGGCATGCCCCCGCCCGAACACGTGCTCCACCTGGCCCTTGACCCCGAACACGTGGGCGATGGCCTGGTCCGTGTGATAGTTGAAGCCGGCGCAGCAGCGATGGGGCTCGCCCCGGGAGAAGTGGTAGGTGATGAACATCAGCACCCGCTGACCGCTGCGCACCCGGTCGTGGACGTAATGCTCGATCACCTCGCCCAGGTGCGGCCACCCCAGATCGAAGAAGCCGCCCAGATTGCGGAAGGGCTGGATGATGCCAGGCGGGGTGTTGGTGGCGATGGGGATATTGATGCGTCCGTCCATGCACTTGAGCACGGCGATGGCGGTGGGATGCCGCGCCCGATGGCGCTCCCGGGCCATGCTGGCCTCCGGGTCACAGTAAGCCGCCGAGTACCGGCGTGCCACATCGTAGAGCCAGTCGATGCGTTCGCCGATGGGCTTCCGGTGGATGCTCATGATGTCTCCCGCCTTGTTTTCTTGTAAGGGGGAAGGTGCATCACCCCCGCCGCCAGGTCAACGGCGTGACCGCAGGCCTGAGCAATGGCGTCGGAACGCCCTTGCCCCCTGGGCCGTGACGCGCCGGGCGCAACCGGCCGGTGATTCATCGACCCGCTTGGCGGCCACCGACGCGCAGCTCACCTTCAGCAGCGCAGTGCCCGAGCGATCCGCAAGACCAGAAAACAAAACGGCCAGGCGCGCAAGCCTGGCCGTTTTGCTTTGATCTGTCGCGGTGCCGCTCAGACGCCGATGGCGTTCCTCACGTCGCGGATGAAGGGCTTCACGTCCTTCAGGTTCCACACGTAGTAGCACACCGACGGGCGCAGGAAGTCGCCCACGAAGCGCAGCACCTCATGCACCGGACGCACCCGGAAGGTCCGGTCGCGGATCAGCCCCGGCTGCAGCAGGATGCGCCGCAGGCGCTTGATCTCGGTGGCCACCATGCGGCAGCGCAGGTTCTCGCGCAGGGCCGGCAGGCTGGGCATCACGCCCTGGCCCTGCAGGCTGTAGGCCAGCAGGCCGAAGCCGGCGCCGCTGTACATCGCCAGCGGAAAGCTGCCCCAGAAGCGGCCGTTCACCTCCATCAGCACCGCGCGGCCCGAGGCCGGGTCGTAGCGGTACTCGACCATCGCCACGCCTTCCCAGCCGATGGCCTGGAGCAGGCGGATGGACTTCTCCTGCAGATCCTTGAACTGGTCCAGCGGCACGCCGTCGCACACGCTGGAGAACCCGCCCTCAGGCGGCCACTCGGCCACCCGCAGGTGCTGGAAGCGCCGCACGGCCTTGCCTTCGTGCATGAAGAAGAACTGGCCGAGGCCCACGCCGGGGCAATATTCCTGCACTAACGGCCACATTTCCACCGGCCGGTAACGCGCGGCGGCGCGCAGGAACTCGTCGGCGGTATAGACGTACTCGGCCTTCACCAGCTCGATGCCTGCCGCGTGGAGCGCCGGCGCCACGCCGTTGGGGTCGGACCACTTGAGCACCGCCGGGAAAGGGAAGCTCGCCGCCACCCGCTCCACGTCGGCCCAGGTGGCCGGGCTGGCGCTCTTGGGCACGTCGATCCCCACCGCCTCGGCGGCTTCGAGGGTGCGGCCCTTGTCGAGCACGATGGCAAAGGCGTCCTTCGAGGGCAGCAGCGGCGTGATGACGCCGAGCCGGTCGCGGTTCTCGATCAGCCAGGTGGTGTTGGCTTCCGAAACCGTGAGCAGATAGCCGGCGCCGTGGCGCTCGCCGATGGCGCGCAGTTCGGCCAGGCCGGCGTCGGTGCGCGGCTTGTTGAGGATCTCGCCGTGGGCGAGATAGCGGGACTGCAGGCCGATGGCCTTGTCGCCGGTGGCGATGCCGACTACCGGCACGCCGGCCTCGCCCAGTTCACGGACGAGGCTCAGGCCAATCTGCGTCTCGATGCCCAGCACGTAGCATGGCGGGCGGACTTGCTTGTCGGTCATTCGGGATACTCGTTGAAACAGGTGCCCAGATCGGGCTCAGCGCCGCACTCTGCCAGCAACGGCCAGGGCAATCAACACGCCGAGCGATGCCATCGAAATCCAGCGGGCCCGCTCGAAAAGCGGGGTTTCGGTCCAGATCAGGCGCACTTCGTGGGTGCCGGCAGGCAGATCCACCTGCATCAGCCCGTTTCTGGCGTCGTATTGCATCGGCACCGGCTGGCCATCGCGCTCCAGCGCCCACATCGGGAAGTAAAACACGGGCAGATGCACGGTAGTGTCCGCCAGCGCATCGATTTTCCATGTGACGGTGTTGGCCACGTGGTGCGCAGGGCCGCAGCGGGCGCCGTCGTTTTGACATTCCTTTTCAAAACCGGCGATGGCGTAATCCACCCAGGCCGGCGGCGCAAAGCGCGTGAGGTATTCGGAAGTTCCCCGGAACGCACCGGCGCTGAAGGGCAGCTCCTCGCAGTCGGCCGGGGCGAGATCGCAGCGGAAGCCGCCATTCGGCGTGCGCTTCCACTGGGCCAGGGGGGTGAAGGTGTATTCGTCCTTGACCACCGTGGACGGCAGCGGACCGCCATCGAGATAGGTGGCCTTGCCCGCGATCAGCAGGCCCAGCACGCCGATGGCCATCACCGACCGCAGCAGCCCCGCCGCCCAGCCGCGTCGCCCGACCTTGCCGGCAACCTGGGCGGCCACCACGCCGATGACGATCACCATCACGTAACCCACCGACAGGAAGCGGTAGGGCAGCTGGATGCGCAGCAGCGGCCATTCGAAGGTCCACAGGGGATACGACAGCTCCGAGGCGAAGAACACCGACACCGCCAGCACCATGAACAGCCGGATCAGCAACGGATTGGCCGCCTGCCCGGCCCCGGCCCGCAGGCGGAACAGGAACCAGCCCTCGACGATCACCAGCGCCAGCACCGGCACCGCCAGCGGCCACTGGAAGGAGAACCACTGAACCCCGTTGATCAGCGCCGAGAAGGTGGGCCACGCGAAGGCCTGCAGGATGTGCGGGCCTGTCCAGCCCTCAACATTGATCAGCGAGGTCGAACCCAGCGCCGGCAGCAGGTAGAAGGCGCCCAGGCCCAGCCCGATGGCCACCGTGCCGGCCCACGCCAGCAGGCGCCGGACGATGCCGGCAAAGCTCACCCCGCCCCACGCCGTGGGGGCGACGAACACCGCCGCCGAGTAGGAGATCAGCATCACCAGGGTGCTCATGGTGTGGCCCACCACCGCGATGCCCAGGGCCGCCGCGGCCCACAGGTTGATGCGCTCGAAGGAGGCTTTGGGGCGGAACATCGACCACAGCAGCATGCCGTGGGCCGCATAGCCCACCGACGCCCACGCGAAGCCCTGGAACTTGTAGTGCAGCATCACCAGGAAGGGGTTGGCGGAGGCGGCAAACGCCGCCACCAGCGCCAGCCGGTTCGAGGTGTAGTGGCGGCAGGTGAGGTAGATGAAATAGCCGAACACCGCATTGCTCAACACCTCCACCACATGCATGGCGTTCCAGGTACCGAGGCCCGTCAGGGTGAGCAGCGCGGTGAGCAGGTAGTACAGCGGCGAATAGAACACGAAGATCGGCTCGCCCAGCCCGTAGCGGGCGAAGAAGGTCCATCGCGGATAGAGCCAGCCCTCGGCAAAGCGCTGGGCGTATTCCTTGGCCCAGTGGTAGTGCAGGTAGAAATCAAAGTTCGGGTCGCCAGTGTGCGAACCGAAATGAGGGAAATGCAGCACCAGCGCAAGCGCGAGGAGCAGGCAGAAGGCGATCACGCCCTGCCGGAGGCTCATCGGCGCCGGGGCCGAAGGGGAGTAGATCATTCACCATCTCCGAAGTCGCGGCCGCCGGCGATCACCAGCGGCGGTCGCTCGCTACCGCCGCCCGGAGGCTGGTGGGCACGCGGTCGGCGGATGATGAACATCGGCCGCTGCTTCTGTTCGTCGTACATGCGCGCCAGGTAGATCGCGATCACCCCCAGCGCGGTCAGGATCATCCCGCCCAGCATCACCTGCACCGCGATCACGGTGGTGAAGCCGATCGCCGCGGTGCCGGTGAAATAACGGTAAAGCGTCTGGATGAGCAGCAAGGTACCGAAGCCCACGGTGGCGAAGCCCACGTAGGCCACCGCCACCAGCGGCAGCGACGAGAATGCCAGCAGATTGCCGAGGGAGTAGCGGATCAACCCGCCCAGCGACCACTTGGTGCTGCCGATCTCGCGCTCCTGCACGTCGAACTCCACATCGGCGACCCGGTAGCCAACCCACGTGACCATGCCGCGGAAGAACCGGTTGCGCTCGGGAAACTGCAGCAGGGTGTTGACCACCTGCCGGTCGAGCAGCTTGAAATCGCTCGCCCCCGCCATGTCGCCGCCCACCGCGTGGCTCATCAGCCCGTTGAAGATCGCCGCGAACTTGCGGTAGAGCGCCGGCTCGTGGCTTCGCCGCCGCTTGCGGCCATTCACCACGTCGAAGCCTTCGCGCCACTTGGCGAGCATCTCGGGCAGGGCTTCGGGCGGGTGCTGGAGGTCGGCGTCCATGAACACCACGCATTCGCCGGTGGCCACCGCCAGGCCCGCGGCCAGGGCGGCCTCCTTGCCGAAGTTGCGCGAGAAATTGACCGGCACCACATCCGGACGATGCCGGGCGATGTCGGCCAGCACCCGCTCGGTGGTGTCCCGCGAGCCGTCGTTGACGATGACCAGTTCGGCGCGGACGTTCAGCGGCGCGAGCACCCGGTCGAGCGCCTCGACGAAACGCGGCAGCCCTTCCGCCTCGTTGAAGGCCGGCACGACCACCGACACATCGATCCTGTCCGCACCGAGCTTCATCGGAACACCTTACTGAGGCAGAAGTAATTGAAGGCCACCATGACCACCTCGGTGCCGAGCTTGGCCACCAAAAGGTTGTCGATCAGCGCGAGCAGCCCCACCAGCACCAGCGGCGAGATGCAGATCGTCACCACCGTCACGAGACCGTAGAGCAGCGCCTGGCGCAGGGGGACGGCCGCGCCCTTGCCCCCGTTGCCGAACGAAAAATACTTGTGCCCGAAAAACCCGGCCACCGCCCCGGCCGTCCGCGCCGCCAGCTGGGAGAACGCCGGCGCCACCATGAAGACCCTGGCCAGCACGAAGAACACACACATGTCGAGCACCAGCAACCCGACGCCGGTCAGGGCGTAGCGGGCGACCCTGGCCCGCCGCCGGTCACGCAGCAGCGGCGCAGGCCCGGTCACGAAGGGCTCCGCGCAGATGAAGTCCGCGCCGGACGTTGGCGAAAGGCTGGTTTCATGGCACACCACGGGCTGGATTCAACAGATCGCCCGTTCCGCTCGGCCAGGCGCTCAGGCGCGGGCCGGGCGGTCAGGTGACCGGCCTCAGCCAATAAAACGCCGCGCAGCCTGCTCGCCAAGACGCCACAGCGTTGCCGGCAGGCCGACGGAAGGCAACGATACCTTCTGCGGGTCGGCCTTGAATGTTGGCAGCATAGCCGTGGTCGAAACAGTAAATTCGTCACGCCGCGCCGCCAAAAGTTTGCACAATTTTTCAAACCGGCGCACGACGATACCATCCGGATTGCTGCGTCCCTGTTTCAGCATCTCGAAATTGTGGGACAGCAGCACAAAATGGCCGATGCCCAGGGCGCGGGTCGATTCCAGCGCACCTTCCAGTTCGGCCACGCTGCAGCTGCCGAGCTGGGCCGGACGCAGGCGCCCGGTGCCATCGCGGAAGATCGTCATCGGCACGCTCTTGACCGCCCCGATGAGGCTGGGCTGGATGAAATCCGCCTGCCCGCGCAGGTCGGGCGCGCTGTCGGCGCTCACCTCGTTGAGGCTGAAATCCAGCCCCAGCCCGCAGGCCTCGAGCGCGCGGAAGGTGTCGGCGCTGGCGGCAAAGCTGCCGGCGCGGAAGGCGATCGGGTGGCAACCGACCTGGGCCATCAGGTCGAGCCCCTTGCGGATCAGGATGGTCTGCTCTTCGAGCGTGTAATAGGCCAGATGCTGGCGCTTGCGGTTGGCGCCGGGAAACGGCAGCGGCCGCAGCTCGTCCGACCATTCCGGGTGAAGGTGCAGCTGAACGTCGTGCCCGCCCGCGCGGATCAGGTCGACGATGGTCGCCAGATGTTCGACGCCAAACCGGGCGGCAAACAGCGGCTCGACGAAGAACACGCCTTTCAGGCCGTTACGGTCGAGGATCTCGAGGGTTTTCGGCAGCGCGTAGTCGCCGGCCGACGAGCGGCCGTACACGTAGCGCTCGAAGCTCGCCGGAAACTTCGCGTCGAGATCCTTCCAGCCTCCGCACCAGACTTCGATGTCGAAGGTCAGATAGACCTTTACCGGGTCAGGCATGGGCTTTCCCCCTCGCGCAGCTCCTCGATCAGGTTGGCCACGGCGGAGTGGATGATCGCGAAGCAGGTCCGGAAATACTGGTCGGTGTGCAGGTGCGGATCGTGGATGTGGATGCGGTGGGGACGCGACCAATGCCCCAGCAGGGCGATGGCGTCGGCGGGGATGCCGCGGCGGATCAACTCGTGGGCGTGGCGCACTTCCATCGCCAGCAGCAGGTCGCCGGGCTGGTATTTGAAATCGGTGAAGTTGGTGGCCCGGTGGGCGGTGAGGTCAAAGCCATACACCGGCGCCGCGGCAACGGCCTTCTCGAAGGCCGGCGCACCGGTGGTGGTGGACAGCCCCAGCGACGCCACCCGGGCGCCCATGCCCTCGGCCACCACGTGGCCAAAGGCGCTGCGGTTGATGTTGCCCAGGCACACGAAGACCAGCCGCTTCACCGCCTTCGGGCGAATCTGCACGAAGGGGCCGAGACGTCCGCCGAGAAACTCGAGCTCGCCCAGAACAAGCCGCACGAAGCCGCGGAACGTTCCGAAACCCACATCGATCAGCGAGGCGAGCCGTCCGGAGAGACTCGGGCTATAGACCAGCTTTTCCACTCTTTCACCACCCGTTATTAATGGACATGAGGTGTCCGCCTGCGTGAGCGTAACAACACTTCATCGACAAATGAAACCGTCACGCGCCGTGGATGCCGGCTTATGTTGCCTACCGCACACATGCGAGAACCCACCCGACATGGGTGGCCGGATGATACCGGCGACAGGGGAGTGCGCCCCGTGCAGCCCTGGCGCTGCGACGCACAAATTTACCTTATCGCGTCGGCTTTCCGCCGCGGCGGGGTGGCGGCGCCCGCCGCGCGCCCACCGGGCTGGCGGCCTTGCCGGTGCGACGCGGGCCACCGCCGGGGTTGCCGCCGCTCCGGTCGAGCACCACCGGCTGGTCGCGGGGCACCAGATGGCGCGGCGCCGTGCCGATCAGGTCGGACCGGCCCATCGCCCGCAGGGCCTCGCGGATCAGCGGCCAGCCTTCCGGATCGTGGTAGCGCAGCAGCGCCTTGTGCAGCCGGCGCTGGCGGCCGGACTTGGGCGTATCCACCGCCTCGGAATCCGCCGACACCTTGCGCAGCGGGTTCTTGCCCGAGTGATACATGGTGGTGGCCATGGCCATCGGCGTGGGCAGGAAGGTCTGCACCTGATCGAGCTTGAAGTTGTTGGACTTGAGCCACAGGGCCAGGTTGACCATGTCCTCGTCGCTGGTGCCCGGGTGGGCGGCGATGAAGTACGGGATCAGATGCTGCTTCTTGCCGGCCTCCTTCGAGAAGCGCTCGAACATCTCCTTGAAGCGGTCATAGGTGCCGATGCCCGGCTTCATCATCTTGCCGAGCGGGCCGTCCTCGGTGTGCTCCGGGGCGATCTTGAGCAGGCCGCCCACATGGTGGGTGACGAGCTCCTTCACGTATTCGGGCGAGCGCACCGCGAGGTCGTAGCGCAGGCCGGAGCCGATCAGCACTTTCTTCACACCCGGGATCGCCCGCGCCTTGCGGTACAGGCGCACCAGCGGACCGTGGTCGGTGCCGAGGTTTTCGCAGATGCCCGGGAACACGCACGACAGCCGACGGCACGACGACTCGATCTTCGGGTCCTTGCAGGCCATGCGGTACATGTTGGCGGTGGGGCCGCCCAGATCGGAGATGGTGCCGGTGAAGCCCGGTGTCTTGTCGCGGATTTCCTCGATCTCCTTGAGGATCGACGCCTCGGAGCGGCTCTGGATGATGCGGCCCTCGTGCTCGGTGATCGAGCAGAAGGTGCAGCCGCCAAAGCAGCCGCGCATGATGTTGATCGAGAAACGGATCATGTCCCAGGCCGGGATGCGCGCCTCGCCGTAGGCCGGGTGCGGGCGGCGCGCGTAGGGCTGGCCGAAGACCCAGTCCATCTCCTCGGTGGTCAGCGGGATCGGCGGCGGGTTGAGCCACACGTCGCGGCAGCCGGGTCCGACGCCGTGGGCCTGGACCATCGCGCGGGCGTTGCCGGGGTTGGATTCGAGGTGGAAGGTGCGCGACGCGTGGGCGTACATCACCCGGTCGTCCTTCACCACTTCGTAGGCCGGCAGGCGGATCACCTGCTTCGCGCGATCGGCCTTGCGGGCGGCGACGCGCTCGGCAGCCGGGATGATGCGCACCGGCTGGGCGCCATCGGCGGCGGGCGCCGTCTGCTGGGGCTCCATGGCGTAGGGATCGGGGTGCGGCTCGACGGGGCCGGGGCGGTCGATGGCGATGGAGTCCACCTCGACGAAGCCCTCCGGCCGCCAGCCAGGCTTGACCATGAAGGCCGTGCCGCGCAGGTCGCGGATCTGTTCGATCGGCTCGCCGGCGGCGAGGCGGTGGGCGAGGGCGATCACCGCGCGCTCACCCGAGCCGAACACCAGCAGGTCGGCCTTGGAATCGGGCAGCACCGAGCGGCGCACCTTCTCGGACCAGTGGTCGTAATGGGCGATCCGGCGCAGGCTGGCCTCGATGGAGCCGATCACGATGTTGGCGTCGGGGTAGGCCTCGCGGGCGCGCTGGGCATAGACCACCACGGCGCGATCCGGGCGCTTGTCGGGCTCGGCGCCGGGCGTGTAGGCGTCGTCGGAGCGGGGTTTGCGATCCGCGGTGTAGCGGTTGATCATCGAATCCATGTTCCCGGCGGTGATGCCGTAGAACAGGCGCGGTTTGCCGAGCGCCCGGAAGGCGTCGGCCGAGTGCCAGTCGGGCTGGCTGATGATGCCGACGCGGAAGCCCTGGGCTTCGAGGGCGCGCCCCACCAGCGCCATGCCGAAGCTCGGGTGGTCGATGTAGGCGTCGCCGGTGACGACGATGATGTCGCACTCGTCCCAGCCCAGGGCGTCCATTTCCGCCCGGCTCATGGGCAGGAAAGGCGCTGGCGTGAGCTCGGGCCGGTAGCGGGGGTACGAGAGCAGGGAGGGGGCGGTGCCGGGGTTTTCCATGGGGCGCGATTGTACGGGAGCCCATGTTGGAACACCCGCGAAAGCGGACGTTCCCGCCCCGGAATCAGGCCATCGCCACGCCGCGCCGCTCGAAAAGCCCGAGCAGCCAGCCACGCAGCCGGTAACGCTGCGCCTCGGTCTGGCGGCTGATCAGCACCACGCTCGCCAGCATCAGGCCGGTCACCGTCAGCCAGTACCACGGCCGCGCCGGATTGCCACCCACGACCGCGCTCCACATGAGGAACAGCGGCATGTGCAGCAGGTAAAGCGTGAAGGTGCAGGCGGCGAGCAGACGCACCGGGCGCTCCACGGCAATCAGCCAGCCACCCGCCCCGGCCAGCAGATTGCGCATGCCGGCGAAGTTCATGCACACCAGCATGGCCAGCAGGTAGTCGCCGACCACGTAGTTGGCAAAGCCGAGGTACTGGGCCCGATCCTGCCCCAGCGTGGCCTTGAGCCAGTCACAGCTCCAGGCGTCGATCCCCCGGGCGTGGAACTGCCAGATGCCGACCAGGCTCAGCGCCACCAGCGCGAGGGACGACCGCCGGCCCAGCCGTCGCGGCCAGCGCCAGCGGTACAGCACGACGCCCGAGCACCAGATCGGCGCCAGCAGGATGAACTTCGGCCCCAGCGCAATCGCCAGCAGCGCCGCCGCCAGCCAGCCTTTGCGCCGGGGCAGGAAGACCACCAGCGCAAAGGCGGCGTAGTACCAGAACTCCACGCAGATCGACCAGAACGGCAGGTTCGAGAAGCTCATCACCGACATCAGCCACACCTCGTTGAGCAGCAGCAGGCTCAGCACGACCCGCGCCAGCACCTGGCCGGACGCGCTGTGCGCGTAGATCGCCGGCTCGACGGCGCGGCCAATGGCGTCGCAGATCAAGGTGAGGAAGATCGCCGGCACGGTGACCGAGAAGATGCGGGCGATGCGACTGGCGGCGTAATCCGGCCAGTGCGTCTCCTTGGTGTCGGTGACGTGGCGGATGACGAACCCCGACAACACGAAGAACACCACCACCGCACTGTGGCCGTAGCCACTGAAAGGAAGCTCGGTTTCGCTCAGGAAACGCTGGTTCGAGTGGTACAGATAGACCAGAAACGCCGCCGAAACCCGTATCAGGTCAAGATAGATCGAAAAGGACCGCCCCACTCCACCGCTCCAGCATCATATGCGAACGGGGAATTTACAGTCTTTAACGATCATGACGCCCGGCAATCGGCGGGCGTCCGTGACATTGTTGTCAGCCCGAAGGCTCAGACGCCCAGCGCGTCCTTCACTGCCGGCCACTGGCGGCGGCTCACCGGCAACTGCTCCGGCAAACCCTCGAGGAGGATCACCCAGTGGGCTTCGCCATCCACGCCGGTGGTGGCCCGGGCCACGCCGCGAACGGCGTCCCGGGCGATCAGGCAGTTGCGGTGGATGCGCAGGAAACGGCCGGGGAACTCCTCTTCCAGTTGCACCAGGGATTCGTCCAGCAGGTATTCCCGCTCCAGGCTGCGGGCCACCACGTATTTCTGCTCGGCCTTGAGGTAGAGCACGTCGGCCACCGGCACCAGCAGGATGCGCCCGCGCTCGCTGACGCTGAAATGGCTGCGGGTGGTGGGCGCGATCCGGCGCAGCACCTCGTCGGCCGGCGGACGCAGGCGGCGGGCCTTGGCGATGGCTTCGGCGAGCCGCCCGGCGCGCACCGGCTTGAGCAGGTAATCCACCGCGGCCAGTTCGAAGGCGCGCACCGCGTATTCGTCGTAGGCGGTGGTGAAGATCACCGCCGGCGGGTGCTCCAGACGCCCCACGTGGCGGGCCAGCTCGATGCCGGCCATCACCGGCATCTGGATGTCGGTGAGGATCAGGTCGACCGGCTCCTTCTCGAGGATCGCCAGGGCCTCGACGCCATTGCCCGCCGTCCCGGCGACGCGGGTGGGCTGGGTGTCGGCGATGTCGCCGAGCAGATCCTGGAGCCGCTCCCGGGCCGGCGCCTCGTCGTCGACGATCAGCACCGAAAGCGGGGCGAAGGCGTGGTCGGCCGGCTCGCTCATGGCGTACTCCGGAAAGGCAGGCGGATGCGCACGCGGAAGGCGTCGGCATCCTGCTCGGTATCGAGGGTGGCTTCGAGGTCGTAGAAAAGCATCAGTCGTTCGCGGATGTTGTCCAGGGCCATGCGGTTGCCCGCGTGGTGGCTTTCGGCGTCGAGCAGCGGGTTGGCGATGGTGATGAACACCTCCGCCCCGCGCCGCGCGATGGTAATCGAAACCGTGCCCGGCGCCGCGCCGGGCTCGATGCCGTGATAGACGGCGTTCTCGATCAGCGGCTGGAGCAGCAGGGGCGGCACCAGCGCGGCGCCCGCCGAGGTGTCGCGCTGCCAATCCACCTGCAGGCGGTCACCCAGGCGCAGACGCTCGAGGTTGAGGTAGCGCTCGCACAGGGCGATCTCGTCGGAAAGCGGCACCAGCTCCCGGTTGTCCTGCATCAGCGCGCGGAACAGATCGGCGAGCTCCTCCAGCCCCTCCTCGGCCCGCCGCGGATCGCGCCGGAGCACGCCCAGCACGCCGTTCAGGCTGTTGAACAGGAAGTGCGGCCGGATGCGCGCGGTGAGCGCAAGCAGACGCGCCTCGGCCAGCACCGGCGCCAGCGCCGCGCCGCGCAGATGGAAATAGATCAGCACGATCGCCCCCACCACCAGCGACCACACCAGCGGCCGCGGCCCCTCGTCCACCTCGACCGGCGCCAGCAGGCTGCCGCTCAGCAGCGCAACGCCCGCCACCAGCAGCATCACCACCGCCACGCCGCCCGCGTAGGGCAGCCGATGCAGCAGCGGCTTGAGCAGGAACAAGGCCGCCACCGAGAGAATCAGCGGAAACTCGACCCTCACCGCCATGTCGAGGAATTCGCCGAACAAGGCCTCGATCTGATCGTTGCGCACGAGCACCGCGGCCAGCCCGAGGGCATTGACCAGCACCACCGTGCGCAGCACGACGCCTAGGTTGCGAAAATCAGGCAGGCTCGCCGGATACCGGCTTCGACCGGCGGGGCGCGCTTTTTGCTTTATACTCATGAATCGAAATCCGGGCCAACAGCTTGAATCCACGGGATTCTCGCCGCAGATAGCCCCCCTTTATCGCAGAGAGCATTTTCAATTATGGCAGATCAATCCGTACCGCAGGACGGCGCCGCCAAGGCCTGGTCCGGTCGCTTCTCCGAACCCGTCTCCGAGCTCGTCAAGCGTTACACCGCCAGCGTCTTCTTCGACAACCGCATGGCCGCGCAGGATATCCGCGGCTCGATCGCCCACGCCACCATGCTGGCCCGCCAGGGCATCATCGGCGCCCAGGATCTCGCCGACATCGAACGCGGCATGGCCCAGATCGCCGGCGAGATCGAACGCGGCGAGTTCAACTGGAACCTCGACGACGAGGACGTCCACCTCAACATCGAGAAGCGCCTCACCGCCCTCGTGGGCGACGCCGGCAAGCGCCTGCACACCGGCCGCAGCCGCAACGACCAGGTCGCCACCGACATCCGCCTGTGGCTGCGCGACGCCATCGACACCATCCTCGGCCTGATCCGCGAATTCCAGCTGGCGGTGCTCGACCTCGCCGAGCACCACGCCGACACCCCGCTGCCGGGCTTCACCCACCTGCAGGTTGCCCAGCCGGTCACCTTCGGCCACCACCTGATGGCCTACTACGAGATGACCCGCCGCGACGCCGAGCGCTTCGCCGACTGCCGCAAGCGCGTCAATCGCCTGCCGCTGGGCTCCGCCGCGCTGGCCGGCACCACCTACCCGATCGACCGCGAATACGTCGCCGAGCTGCTGGGCTTCGAGGAAGTCTGCTTCAACTCGCTGGATGCCGTCTCCGATCGCGACTTCGGCATCGAATTCTGCGCCGCCGTGTCGCTGCTCATGACGCACCTGTCGCGCCTGTCGGAAGAGCTGATCCTGTGGATGAGCCCGCGGGTCGGCTTCATCGATCTCGCCGACCGCTTCTGCACCGGCAGCTCGATCATGCCGCAAAAGAAGAACCCGGACGTGCCCGAGCTCGTCCGCGGCAAGACCGGCCGCGCCAACGGCAACCTGATCTCCCTGCTCACCCTGATGAAGGGCCAGCCCCTGGCCTACAACAAGGACAACCAGGAAGACAAGGAGCCGCTGTTCGACTCCGCCGACACCGCCATCGACACCCTGCGCATCTACGCCGACATGATGGGCAGCCGCGTTGATGCCACCACCGGCGAGAAGGTCTTCAACGTCCGCGTGAAGCGCGACGCGATGCAGGCCGCCCTCACCCAGGGCTACGCCACCGCCACCGATCTGGCCGACTACCTCGTCAAGAAGGGCCTGCCCTTCCGCGACGCCCACGAGGCCGTGGCGCTCGCCGTGCGCGCCGCCGACGCCAAGGGCGTGGATCTCCCCCAGATCCCGCTGGCCGAGCTGCAGGCCGCCATGGCCCACGTGCCCGGCGCGGTCGAACGCCTGGCCGACGACGTGTTCCAAGTGTTGACGGTCGAAGGTTCGCTGGCATCCCGCAACCACATCGGCGGCACCGCTCCCGTGCAGGTGCGCGCCGCGATCGCCCGGGCGCGACAGCGACTCGGCTGAGGAGGAGACGGGCATGGAAAGGATCGGCAAATACGAGGTGCGGCGGCTGCTGGGCGCGGGGGCGACCAGCAACGTCTATCTCGGCTACGATCCTTTCGCCCAGCGGGAGGTGGCCATCAAGCAGCTTCACCCCGAGATGCTGCGGGTCACCGACCACACGACCCTCTACCACCACATGCTGCTCAACGAGGCCTCCCTCGCGGGCAAGCTGCAGCACCCCCACATCATCCAGATCCACGACGCGGTGATCGACGAGCGCGACGCCTACGTGGTGATGGAATACGTCCCCGGCGGCACCCTCGAAGCCTTCACCCAGCCCGACCACCTGCTGCCCTCCGAACGCCTCGTCGAGATCATCTTCAAGTGCACCCGGGCGCTCGATTACGCCTACCTGCACGGTGTCACCCATCGGGACATCAAGCCGGCCAACATCCTGCTGGTCTCGCCCGAAGGCCAGGACATCAAGATCTCCGATTTCGGCGCGGCCATCTTCACCGCCACCGAAACCACCCAGCTCACCACCCTCGGCTCGCCGGCCTACATGTCGCCCGAGCAGGTGCGCGAACAGCCCCTCGACCACCGCACCGACATCTACTCCCTTGGTGTGGTGATGTACCAGCTCCTCACCGGCCGCCTGCCTTTCGAGAGCAGCAGCAACGTCGGCCTGATCTACCAGATCGTCCACGAGACGCCGCCGCCCCCGTCGAGCATCCGCCCCGAGATCCCGCCCGAACTCGACGCCATCGTCTGCAAGGCCATGAGCCGCGACGTGGCCGGGCGCTACGCCACGTGGCTCGAGTTCTCCCACGACCTCGCCCAGGCTTACCGCAACCGCGGCCTCACCACCGCCCCCCACGAGATGCCCGACAGCGAGAAGTTCGAGCGCCTGCGCGCCTTCCGCTTCTTCCGCGAGTTCACCGACGTCGAAATCTGGGAGATCGTCCGCTTCGCCGAATGGCGGCAGTTCCCGCCCGATTCGGTGGTGATGAAGGAAGGCGAGCCCGGCAACTACTTCTGCTTCGTCGTCGAAGGCGCCATGCGCATCGTCAAGAAGGGGCACCTGCTCAACACCCTCAGCCCCGGCGACTGCTTCGGCGAGATGGCGCTCTTCGCGGCCGGGCGTGGCGCCCGCACCGCCTCGGTCGAAACCATCAGCGAGACGCGCATCCTGACCATCCGCGCCCCCGCCCTGCTGCGGGCCACCAGCCTGTGCCAGATGCACTTCTACAAGGGATTCCTCGAAGTCCTGGCCAGCCGCCTGTCCCTCGCCAACAGCCGCATCGCCAACGTCTGAACCCGCACCGTCGCGCCACAGGCGCGGCAGAACGGATTTTGTCGGCATTTTTTACACGCCCCCGCCGTTTTCCGCCCCCGATTTCGTCGTGCCTTTTTATACCCTTAAAAATCATGACCATACTCCCCAAAGGGGGAAACGGAATGAAACTTGCTTTACCTAATCCGACCAAAAAGCGGACCCACGTCACACTCGTGACTGGCGGGCCTGCATATACTGCAAATAAATCACGCCTGTCATGGCGCCAGTTGAACGAGGTTTAGGATGAATCTGGAACACCCCGAAAAATCTGCCGAGCTGCAACCCAGCAACGACGGCCAGACGCCCAAGGCCAATCGCCGCAAGCTCATCCAGACCGGCCTGGCCGGTGCGCCGCTGCTGATGGCCCTGAAGAGCGTTCCCGCGCTGGCCGCCGAATGCAAGCAGCCGTCCGGTTTTTCCGCGTCCGGCAACCTGAGCCAGAACGGCACCGCCCCCTGCGCCCCGAAGATGAACGGCGTGACCTTCTGGCAGGCCTACGCGGCCGCCAACCCGCCGACCGTCGACGACCTCGACAACAAGACCTTCGGCAGCGTGTTCACCGCCTCCGCCGGTCGCACCGAAACCATCCGCGCCATCATCACCGGCACCGACACTGCGGGCGACGCCCCCCTCGAACGGCAGATCGTCGCCGCCTGGCTCAGCGCCAAGGCCGGCAGCCCGCTGTTCACCGCCGCCCAGGCCATCGCCATGTGGAACGAAGGCGTGGTCGGCGGCTCCTGGCATCCGAACCCGAGCGTGCCCAGCGTCTCGTGGGACAAGCCCCAGGTCAAGCAGTACCTGGATTACGTCCTCAACGCCTGACCCTGCATCGAGTCTTGCTTTCGGCCGGCGCCCAGTACATCGCCTCTGAAACCCTGTTCGAGGGCCTGGCCGAAGTACGTTGGAAAGAAGTGGATGAAGGATGGGTCCGTTACGACCCATCCGCTGGCGAGACCCTACTGCTCGCCCCGGTCACCCGCTTCGTGCTCGACCAGTTGGCCGTCCCCGGCCACAGCCTGAACGCCGACGACCTCGTCGCCGCCGTGCTGCGCGAAGAACCCGAAGCCGCCCCTGAAGCCTGTCGCGAATTCGTCGCCGTTGCCCTTGAGGCACTGCTCGGCGCGCGCCTCATCCGAGCCCAGTCGAGCCCCCGCCTTGAGAATCCGTGACCTGTCCCCCGCCGAGTTCCGCCAGCGGCTGACGGGCGACGGCATCCGGCTCGCCGCCGGCCCGTTCAACTGCCGCCTCCAGAGCGGCATCCCCGAGATCGCCGACGAGCTCGCCCGGCTCTACGCCCACCACCCCCTGGCCGACGCGTCGGATTTCACCGACTTCCACGTCGCCGTGCAGCCCGGCCACGGCGTGCGCCGCTGGGTCAGGCCCCAGGCCCGCTTCGTGGTCGATGCCGTCGAGCCCTTCACGCCGCTGCCCCGCGCCCAGGCCCTGCCGATGCTCGAGTGGGGCCTCAACTGGTGCGTCACGGCCTACTGCCATCACATTCTGGTGATCCACGCCGCCGCCGTCGCCCGCGGCAACCGGGCCGCGATCCTGCCGGCGCCCCCGGGCTCAGGCAAGAGCACCCTGTGCGCCGCGCTGGTCAATCGGGGCTGGCGCCTGCTGTCGGACGAACTCACCCTGATCCGGCTCGACACCGGCCAGATCATGGGCCTCGCCCGGCCGGTCAATCTCAAGAACGCCTCCATCGACATCATCCGCGCCTACGCGCCGGACGCCTTTCTCACCCAGCCCGTGCGCGACACCACCAAGGGCACCGTGGCCCTGATGGCGCCCACCCGGGCCAGCGTCGAAGCCGTCGGCGAGTGGGCCGATCCCGCCTGGATGGTGCTGCCCCGCTACCGCGCCGGCAGCGAGGCCGTGCTCACTCCGATGGGCAGCGGTGCGGCCTTCATGCAGCTCGCCGACAACGCGATGAACTACCACGTGCTGGGCCCCAAGGGCTTCGACACCGTGGGCCGCGTCATCGACAACTGCCGCAACTACAGCTTCGAATACAGCCGCCTCGACGACGCCATCGCGGTGTTCGACCGCCTTGCTGCTGAGGACGCCCGATGAACCTGCTCCTCCAGGCCTACCGTGATCCCCAGTCGGTCCGCCGGCTCGGCCCCTCGCAATGGGATCTGCTCGTCCGCCAGGCCCGCCACGCCAACCTGCTCGGCCGGCTCTACCTGCGCCTGCAGGCCGCCGGCGTCGAGGATGACATCCCCGAGCGCCCGCGCAACCACCTGCTGTCCGGCGCCCAGATGGCCGGCGAGCAGCGCCACGCGATCCGCCGCGAAGCCCGCTTCCTGCGCGAAGCCCTCGAACCCCTGGGCATCCCGGTCATCCTGCTGAAGGGCGCCGCCTACGTGGCCGGGGGCCTGCCCGCCGCCCAGGGCCGGCTGTTCTCGGACGTGGACATCCTGCTGCCCAAGGCGCGCCTGGCCGACGCCGAATCGGCGCTCCAGCTCAAGGGCTGGATCAGCAGCGCCACCGACGACTACGACCAGCGCTACTACCGCCGCTGGATGCACGAACTGCCGGCGATGCGCCACGTCTTCCGCGGCTCGGCCCTCGACGTGCACCACACCATCCTGCCGCCCACCGCACGCCTCAAGCCGGACGCCAAGCTGCTCATCGAAGCCGCGGTGCCGCTGCCCGACCTCCCCGGCGTGAGCACCCTGTCACTGCCGGATCTGATCCTGCACAGCGCATCCCACCTCTTCCACGAGGGCGAACCGGACAACCTGCTGCGCGACCTCACCGACCTCGACCTGCTGCTGCGCCACCTGGCCCGCGACCCCGCCGCCTGGGACGTGCTGGTCCATCGGGCCGAACAGCTCCAGCTCGCCGGCCCGCTGCGCCTCGCCCTGCGCTACTGCCACCGGATGCTCGACACCCCGCTGCCGGAGCGCGTCCAGGCCCGCACCCGCTGCCTCGAAGGCGGACTCGGCCAGCAACTGCTCGATGCCATGTACGCCCGCGTGCTGCGCCCCCAGCACCCCAGCACCGCCGACGCCCTCACCCCGCTGGCCCGGCGCAGCCTGTACATCCGCGCCCACTGGCTGCGGATGCCACCGCTGCTCCTGGCCTACCATCTGGCCCACAAGGCGGTCCTTCCCGCCAGACAGGAAACCCACCCCCTCAGCACCGAGCAGGTTGCGCTGCCGGCAGACGTAAAAAAAGCGGCCTGAGCCGCTTTTTTTACATGAGCGAAAACCCGCTCAGGCGGCCAGCATCTGCTGGAGTTCGCCCGACTGGTACATCTCGCGCATGATGTCAGAGCCGCCGACAAACTCGCCGTTGATGTAGAGCTGCGGGATGGTCGGCCAGTTGGCGTATTCCTTGATGCCCTGGCGGATGCCTTCGTCGGCCAGCACGTCCACCGCAAAGATCTCCTTCGCGCCGCAAGCCTGCAGGATCTGCACGGCGGTGGCGGAGAAGCCGCAGCGGGGCATGGAGGGCGAGCCCTTCATGTACAGCACGACCGGGTGGGATTTGACTTGTTCGTCGATGATTTGTTGGACGTCCATCGTGGTCTCGCAAAAATAGTTGAGCAATTCAGTCGGAAAAGTCTAGGCCCGCTCGCCGGTCACGTCAAGGGCGGCGGCCAAGGGTGATGCGTTCGATCCCCGCCAGATCCCGCGCCGACGCCACCTCGGCAAAGCCGCCGGCCAGCAGCAGCTCGCGCACTGCAGCGGCCTGATCGTAGCCGTGCTCAAGCAACAGCCAGCCGCCGGGCGTCAGAAAGGCCGGCGCGGCCGCCACGATGCGCACGATGTCGTCCAGCCCCGCCGGGCCCGAGGCCAGGGCACTGGCCGGCTCGAAGCGCACGTCGCCTTCCGCCAGATGCGGATCGCCATCGGCCACGTAGGGCGGGTTGCTGACGATCACCTCGAAGCGCTCGCCCACGGCCAGCGCGGCAAACCAGTCGCTCTCGACAAAACGCACCCGGGCGCCAAGGGCCTCGGCGTTGGCGCGGGCCACCGCCAGCGCGGCGGACGAGAAATCGACGGCCGTGACGGTGGCCGACGGCAGCTCCAGCGCCAGCGTGACGGCCAGCGCGCCGCTACCGGTGCCCAGATCGAGGATCGCCAGCGCAGCGCCCGCCGGCACGCGCTCGCGCACCAGATCGACGATCAGCTCGGTCTCGGGCCGGGGGATCAGCACCGCGGGGCTCACCTGGAAATCCCGCCCGTAGAATTCTCGCACGCCCAGCAGATAGGCCACCGGCTCGCCGGCCGCGCGGCACGCCAGCAGATCGGCAAAACGCTCGGCCTGTTCGGGCGTGAGCGCATCTTCAGGATACGCGGCGATGCGGGCGGCGGTCACGCCGAGGATCTCCCGCAGGAAGAGCCGCGCTTCACTCGCCGGGATGCGCCCGCGGGCCGCGGCCAGCGCCGCGCCGACGGTGGCGGGCAGATCAGCCATTCTCGTCGGCCAGCTGGGCGAGGAGCTCGGCCTGGTGTTCGGCGGTAAGCGCCGCGATCACTTCGCCCAGATCGCCCTGCATCACTGCATCCAGCTTGTAGAGGGTGAGGTTGATGCGGTGGTCGGTAAGCCGGCCCTGGGGGTAGTTGTAGGTGCGGATGCGCTCCGAGCGGTCGCCGCTGCCGACGAGGCTCTTGCGGGTGGCGGCCTCCTTGGCCTGCTGCTCGCGCACCTGGATGTCCTTGATCCGCGCCGCCAGCACGCGCAGGGCCGAGGCCTTGTTCTGGTGCTGGGAGCGCCCGTCCTGGCACTCGGCGACAATGCCGGTGGGGAGGTGGGTGATGCGCACCGCCGAATCCGTCTTGTTGATGTGCTGGCCGCCGGCGCCGGAGGCCCGGAAGGTGTCGATGCGGAGATCCGCGGGATTGAGCTCGACATCGCCCACTTCGTCCGCCTCGGGCATCACCGCCACGGTGCACGCCGAGGTGTGGATGCGGCCCTGGGTTTCGGTGGCCGGCACGCGCTGCACGCGGTGGCCGCCGGATTCGAACTTGAGCTTGCTGTAGGCGCCGTTGCCGGCAATGCGGGCGATGACTTCCTTGTAGCCGCCCAGCTCGGAATCGCTCGCCGAGATGATCTCGACCCGCCAGCCCTGGCCTTCGGCGTAGCGGGTGTACATGCGCAGCAGGTCGCCGGCGAACAGCGCGGCTTCGTCGCCGCCGGTGCCGGCACGGATTTCGAGGAAGAGGTTGCGCTCGTCGTTGGGGTCGCGGGGCAGCAGCGCGGTCTGCAGCTCGGCGTCGATGCGGGCCTGGGCTTCCTGGGCGGATTCGAGTTCGGCGGCGGCGAGCTCCTTCATCTCGGGGTCGGCGAGGAGCTCCTTCGCGGTGGCTTCGTCCTCCAGCGCCTGGCAGTAATCCCGGTACAGGCCCACCACCGGCGTGATCTCGGCGTGCTCGCGGGTGAGCTTGCGGTAGTTGTCCATGTCGGCCGCGGCTTCGCTGGTGGCGAGCAGGCGGTCGAGCTCCTGCAGACGGTCGGCAAGGTTTTCCAGCTTGTCGCGGATGCGCTGTTTCATGGTGGTTCGGCCCGCGGCGGCGGGCAGGTGAGGCGCCCGGGCGGGCTAGTGGTTCTTGTCGAGATTGAACAGGCGCTGCACGAGTTCGGCGCAGTCGCCTGGCGCGCCGTCGGCTTCGTTGAGGAAGCGCGTGGGGGCGTGGAGGAGCTTGTTGGTGAGGCCGTGACTGAGGGCCTCGATGACCTTGGCCGGGTCTTCGCCCTTGGCGAGCAGGCGCACGGCGCGCTCGACCTCGGCCCGGCGCAGGTGATCGGCGTGCTCGCGCAGGGCGCGGATGGTCGGCACGGTGCCGCGGGTGTCGAGCCAGTGGAGGAAGCCGTCGACCCGCTGGTCGATGATGCTCTCGGCCTCGACCACCGCCTGCTGGCGCGATTCGAGGCCGGAATCGACGACCTTGGCAAGGTCATCGACGGTGTACAGGAAGACGTCGTCCAAAGCCGCAACTTCGGGTTCGATATCCCGCGGGACGGCCAGATCGACCATCACCATCGGGCGATGCCGGCGGGCCTTGAGGGCGCGCTCGACCATGCCGAGGCCGATGATCGGCAGCGGGCTGCCGGTGCACGAGACCACGATGTCGTAGCCGGCGAGGGCCTCGCCCACCTGGTCGAGCCGCAGCACCTCGGCGCCAAAGCGCGCAGCCAGCGCCTCGGCGCGGGTTGCGGTGCGGTTGGCGATGGTCAGCTTGCGGGGCTGCTCGCCGCCGAAGTGGGCGGCGCACAGCTCGATCATCTCGCCAGCGCCGACGAACAGCACGCGCTGGTCGCGCACGCTCTCGAAGATGCGCTCGGACAGATGCACCGCCGCCGCCGCCATCGACACGATGTTGGCGCCGATGGCCGTGGTGGAGCGGACTTCCTTCGCCACCGAGAAGGTGCGCTGGAACAGCTTGTGCAGCGTGGAGCCAAGGGTGCCGGCCTCTTCGGCGTGGCGCACGGCGTCCTTCACCTGGCCGAGGATCTGCGGCTCGCCGATCACCATCGAATCGAGCCCGCTGGCCACGCGGAACACGTGGCGCACCGCGTCGCGCTGGGGAAAGGTATACAAGTAAGGCGACAGATCCTGCAGCGCCACCCGGTGGTATTCGGCAAACCAGTCGGCCGCGTGCTGGGGCTGCTGGGTGGCGAAGTAGAGCTCGGTGCGATTGCAGGTGGAGAGGATTGCCGCTTCCTTCACCGGTTTTGCCCGCACGAAATCACCCAGCGCCTGCCCGAGGAGTTCTGGCCGAAAGGCCACCTGCTCCCGAATCGAGAGCGGCGCAGTGTGATGGTTGAGTCCGAGGGCAAAGAGTTGCATGCGCAACACCGGGGGCGGGCGGAATTTTTCAGCCGGCGATTATAACACCCGGACTTTTAACGCAAAGAAGGAGGATCAGCGTCGTTTTACCTGGAGCGTCACGGCCGGCGCGGCAAGGAACTCGGACGGTATACGTTAAAATTTCACGATCTTTGCCCAAACTTGTCGCCCATGCCCCATTTCCCGGATGTCCTTCGGACAACCAAGCTCCGCCTGTTGCAGCTACACCGTGATGCAAACTGCGGGCACCTGGGCGGCAATTTTTCGTGCATCGACGCGCTGATGACCCTCCACCACCGGGTGATGGGCGCGGACGACCGCTTCGTGCTGTCCAAGGGTCACTCCGCGGGCGCCCTGTACGCCACCCTGTGGAGCCTCGGGCGCATCTCCGAGACCGAACTGCGCACCTTCATCCACGACGACACCCTGCTCCCCGGCCACCCGAGCGGCACCGGCATTCCCGGGCTGCTGTTCTCCACCGGCTCCCTCGGGCATGGGCCGTCACTGGCTGCCGGTCTGGCCCTCGCGGCCCGGCACCGTGGGCTCGACCACCAGGTGTTCTGCCTGTGCTCCGACGGGGAGTGGCAGGAGGGCAGTTGCTGGGAGGCGCTCAGCTTCGCGGTCCACCAGCGCCTCACCAACCTCACGCTGCTCATCGACCAGAACGGCCTCCAGGGCTTTGGCCGCACCGCCGACGTGATCTCCTGCGACGACCTCACCCCGCGCATCGCCGCCTTCGGTGCCGACGTGCGTCAGGCCGACGGGCACGATCCCGATGCGATCGCCAGCGCCCTCGCTGCCCCTGCCGAAGACACTCCGCGGGTGCTGATCCTCGACACCGTGAAGGGCCGCGGCCTGCATTTCGAGGATTCCCTCGAATCCCACTACCTCCCCCTGTCCGAGGCCCAGTACGCGGCGGCACGCCTCACCCTCGAACAGGAGGGTGCGCGATGAGAAAGGCCTTCGCCGACGCCGTGGTGGCCCACTGCAATCACGACGACTGGTTCTTCCTCACCGGGGACCTGGGCTTCATGGCCCTCGAGGAAGTCCAGGCCGCCTTTGGTAGCCGCTTCGTCAATGCCGGCGTGGCCGAGCAGAACATGATCGGCGTGGCCGCAGGGCTGGCGCGGGAATCCCTGCGGGTGATCGTCTACAGCATCGCCCCGTTCTGCTACGCCCGCCCTTTCGAGCAGATCCGCAACGACCTGTGCCTGGGAGGCCTGCCGGTGTGCCTCGTCGGCAACGGCGGCGGCTACGCCTACGGCCACATGGGCCCGACCCATCACGCCCTCGAAGACTGCGCAGCGATGAACGCCCTGGGCGTACGGGTGCTCGTCCCGGCCTTCGACGACGACCTGCCCGCGCAACTCTCGCGGCTGGATGCGCCCACCTATCTGCGCCTGGGCTACGACGTCCGCCCGGCGGGCCGGCCCGTTCCGGCCTATGCCGCGTGGCGGGAGATCCTGCCCGGCCGCCGCGGCGCCATCGCGGCGCTGGGCCCCCTCGCCGGCCTTGCATGGCAGGCCCTGGACGATCTTCCCGTCGAACAGCGCCCGGCCGTGTGGGCGGTGTGCGAGTTCGACGCGGCAGCCATCCCGGCGCAATTCATCGACCAGATCGCGGGCCAGCCCCTTTACGTCCTCGAAGAACACGTGGCCCAGGGCGGGCTCGGGATGCACCTGACGCTGGCCCTCGCCAGCCAGGGCGTCAGCACCGGGCGCTTCATTCACCGTCCGGCCCTCGGCTATCCCACCGGGCGTTTCGGCTCCCAGGCCTTCCACCGGGCCCAGTGCGGGCTCGACGCACCTTCCATCCGCGCGATGGTCACCAGCTGACACGATGAACCTCGACGACAAGCTCAGAAATCTGACCGGCCCCGTGCTGGTCCTCGGCGCCAGCGGCTTCATCGGCGCCAACCTGCTGCGTCGCCTGCTGGCCGTGCGCACCGACGTCACCGGCACCGTCTTTTCCGGCGACACCTGGCGACTCGATGGCATCCCCTCGGCCCACATCGCCTTCCTCAACCTGCAGGATCCGATCAGCGTTGGCTCCGTGCTGCGCCGCGTCGCCCCCCGGACGATCTTCGACTGCTCGTCCTTCGGCGCCTATTCCTTCGAGCAGGACCACGAGCGCATCCACGCCACCAATTACCTCAGCTTCATCCGGCTGATGGAAGAAGTAGCCGGAATGGATCTGGCGGCCTTCGTCCATGCCGGGAGCTCGTCCGAATACGGGCTCAACTCGGCAGCCCCGGCCGAAGATGCCGCCCTCGTGCCCAACAGCCACTACGCGGTGAGCAAGGCAGCAACCAGCGCGGCCATCGCGTATTTCGGCAAGGTGCGTGGCGTGCCGGTGGTCAATCTGCGCCTCTACGCGGTGTATGGCCCCTTCGAGGACAGCTCGCGCCTCATCCCCGTGCTGTGCGAAACCAGCCTGCGGGGCGAGCTCCCGGTGTTCGCCCGGGCCGACGTTAGCCGCGACTTCATCCACGTGGACGACGTGGTCGAAGCCTTTGCCGACACCGCCATTCTGATGGGCCCCGAGCTCGCGGGCGAATCCATCAACATCGGCAGTGGCCAGCCCACCACCCTCGCGGCGCTCGCCGAGCTGGCCCGTGCAAGCTTCGGCCTCACCGCCGAGGCGCGCTTCAACCCGGCCGCCGGCCGGGCCTGGGACACCGACAACTGGTACGCCGACACCACCAAGGCGCAGCGCCTGCTCGGCTGGTCGGCCAAGGTCGGGCTCGCCGACGGGCTCGCGCGCACCCGCGACTGGTGGCAGGCTCACCTCGCCACGGCGGATTTCACCCGGCTCACCAAACGCACCCAGCCCCGCAAGGAGAAGAACTCCATCTCCGCAGTGATCGCCTGCTATCGCGATGGCCAGGCCATTCCGATCATGCACGAGCGCCTGGTGGCGGTGTGCCAGCGCCTGGGGCTCGACTACGAGATCATCTTCGTCAACGACAACTCCCCCGACGACTCCGCCGAGGTGATCCGCGAGATCAGCGCCCGCGATCCCCACGTGATCGGCATCACCCATTCGCGCAATTTCGGCTCCCAGGCAGCCTTCCGCAGCGGGATGGAGATCGCCAGCAAGGAGGCCGTGGTGCTGATGGACGGCGACCTGCAGGATCCGCCCGAGCTCATCGAGGCCTTCGTGGAGCGCTGGCGTGCCGGGGCCGACGTGGTCTATGGCCGACGCATCAAGCGCGAGATGCCGATCCTCCTCGAAGCCTGCTACCGGGGCTTCTACCGGCTCTTCGCGGCGATGAGCGAGGTGCCCGTCCCGAAGGACGCGGGTGACTTCTCGCTGATTGATCGCAGCGTGGTTTACTGGCTGCTCCAGTGCCAGGAGCGCGACGCCTTCCTGCGCGGCCTGCGCGCCTACGTGGGTTTCCGCCAGGAAGGGGTGGATTACCTGCGGCCCGAGCGGATGTTCGGCGTCAGCACCAACAACTGGATCAAGAACATCGGCTGGGCCAAGAAGGGCATCTTCTCGTTCTCCCGGATGCCCCTGCACCTGCTCACCGCCGCCGGCGGCATCACCTGCCTCGCCACCGTGCTGCTGGCGATCTTCAGCATCCTGGTGCGCATCTTCGACGCCGACTCGGTGCCCAAGGGCGTCACCTTCCTGTCGCTGCTGGTGATGTTCTTCGGCTCCTTCACCCTGCTCGGCATCGGCCTGCTCGGCGAATACATCGGCAAGATCTTCGAAGAAACCAAGGCCCGGCCGGCCTTCATCCGGCGCAGCCTGATCGTCCGCGGCGAGATCCGCCCTGCCGATCCGCGAGGGCAGCCATGAGCCTCGAGCGCGCCTGCCCGGTCTGCCACGGCCGCAGCCACGCCCCCTTTGCCGACGAACGCATCGACCCCGAGCGCGTCGGCGCGCTCACCTACGCCTCCCGCAAGCCGCCGGAGTTCATGTGCCTGCGCCTGGTGCGCTGCACCGCCTGCGATCTCGTATACGCCCCTTCGCCGCCAACCGCGGACAGCCTCCACGCAGCCTACGCCGACGCTGGCTTCGACTCCGGCCCCGAGGCCCAGGCCGCGGCCCGCACCTACGCCGACGCCCTCGCGCCCCACATCCAGCGCCTCCCTGGCCGCCACGCGGCGGTAGACGTGGGCGCCGGCAGCGGGCCACTGCTGCCGTGGCTGCGGGCCCAGGGCTTTGCGCCGGTGATCGGCATCGAGCCGTCCCGCGCCGCCATCGACGCCGCCCCGCCCGCCGTGCGCCCGCTGCTGCGGGAAGGCATGTTCTCGGCCAGCCTGCTCGCGGGCGAGACGCCCTCGCTGATCTGCTCCTTCATGACCCTCGAACACCTGCCCGACCCGGGCGAGTTCGTCGCCAGCGCCCACACCCTGCTGGAGCCCGGCGGCGCGCTGGCCGTCGTCGTCCATGATTGGCGCGCGCCCCTCAACCGCCTGCTCGGCCTGCGCTCGCCGATCATCGACGTGGAGCACCTGCAGCTCTTCAGCCCCCGGGCGCTGCGCGAGCTGCTCCAGCGGGCCGGCTTCGAGGCCATCGAGCTGCGCCCCATCCGCAACGCCTACCCGCTGCGCTACTGGCTGCGCCTCACGCCGCTGCCCGCCGCAATCAAGAACGCCCTCCTGGGCCTGCTCCAGCGCCTCGGCCTCGCCGACCGCAGCCTCGCCATGAACGTCGGCAACATGCTGGCCGTCGGCATCAAGCCCCGCTGAACCCATGACCCACACCCCGCCCCCCACCACCAAGCAGAACGTCCGCCGCTTCGACGAAGACGTGCGCGAACAGGGCGCCTACGCCTACACCGGCGACCGCCTGTCGGCGCGCCTCGCCAATGCGCGGATCAGCCGCAGCATCGCCGAAGCCTTCGATTTCCGCGGCGCCTCGGTGCTCGACCTGGGCTGCGGAGACGGCGCCTACACCGTCGAATTCCCCACCCTCGGCGTGCGTCAGGTCGTCGGGCTCGACCCCGCCGCGGTCGCCATCGACGCCGCCCGGGCACGCGCCCAGGCGATGGGCGTTGCCGACAAGGTGAGCTTCGAGGTCGGCAACATCTACGCCCTCGACGACTACCTCGTCCCCGGGCGCTTCGACTGCATCGTGATCCGCGGCGTGCTCCACCACCTGCCCGACCCGGCCCGCGCCCTTGCCGGGCTGGCCGCCTTCGAGGGCAGCGTGGTCGTCCTCGAACCCAACGGCAACAACCCGGTGCTCAAGCTGCTGGAGCGCTTCTCCCGCTACCACATCGAGCACGAGGAACGCTCCTTCCGCCCCGGTCTGATCTGCGACTGGCTCACCGCCGCCGGCCTGCGGGTGCATAGCTGCCGTGTGCTCAACCTGGTCCCCTTCTTCTGCCCCGACGCCATGGCCCGCGCCCTTCGCGTGGTCGAGCCCGTCGTCGAAAGCCTGCCCCTGGTGCGGGACATCGCCTGCGGCCAGAGCATCATCGTCGCGCGCAAATGAGATCCGTCGCCAGCCTCGCGGGGATGATCCTTTGCATGACCATCTCCCAGATCCTGCTCAAGATGGCCGGCCAGCATTCGTCCGCCCACCCCGGCGCCGTGGAAGGTTTCATGCGCAACCCGTGGCTGTGGGCCGCGCTGGGCGCCTCGGCCGGCGGAATCGGCTGCTGGCTGCTCACCCTGCGCCGGCTGCCGCTGTCGGTGGCCTATCCCTGGACGGCGCTGATCTACGTCCTCACCCCGCTGGCGGGCGCCGCGCTCTTTGCCGAGGCGCTCACTGGCCGCTACGCCTTCGGGATGGCCCTGATCCTGGCCGGCGTGGTGCTCACCAGCCGGAGCGTGACGCGATCGTGAGCCCCGCCGAACTCGGTCTGTGCCTGTCGTCCCTGGCCTGCAGCAGCGTCTCCCAGCTCTTCATGAAAGGGGCGGCGCTGCCCGGCGGGCGCCTGCAACGCCTGCTCCGGCTGGGCACGGCGGGTGGTCTCCAGTTGCTGTCCATCGGGCTCGTGGTGCTCGCCCTGCAAACCCTGCCCCTGTCGCAGCTGGTGCCTTTTGCGGCAGGCGCCTACCTGCTCGTCCCCCTCGGCAGCCGACGGCTGTTCGGCGAACAGCTCCACCCCCGCTTCTGGGTGGGCGCCCTTCTCATCGTTTCGGGAATCCTATGTACTCAGGCATGACTTCCGGCAGCACCTCGTCGCCGGCCTTCCCCCGCACCCCGGCCTTCGTCGTCATCCTCGTCGCGCTCCTGGCGGTGGCGCTGCCCCGGCTGATGGTGGTCGGTGGCCTGCCCACCACCGATGAAGGCTTCCAGGCCTACTACGCCCAGATCATGCACGCCAGCCTGGCGGGAGGGCACGGGCTGCCCGACACCGGGCCCCTGATGTTCTACTCGCTGCTGGTCAACTGGGTGTTCGCCTTCGGCGCCAACCCGATGATCGCCCTGCGACTGGTGGATATGCTGGTCGCGGTCGCGGCGGGTTACGCGCTCTACCGGGTGGTCGAGGTGGAAAGCCGCAGCCGGCTGGGCGCGCTGCTCATCGCGCTGCTCTTCCTGTTCACGATGAACCACCCGACCTTCACCCAGCACGGTTTCAAGAACAGCATCCACGCGGCCTACCTGCCGCTCTTCACCGCCCTCTGGCTGGGCCTCACCGCGCCTGCCAACGCCACCGCCCGACGCTGGCTCGGCGTCGGCGCGCTGCTGTCGGTGGCCGTACTGCTGCGGGAGACCTTCCTGCCGCTGATGGCCCTCGGCGCCCTGGCGGTGCTGGTTGGCCACGGCACCCGCGCCTTCGGCCGGCTGGTGGTGGGTGCCGCCGGCGCGGGGCTGCTGATCACCGGCGCGATCCTCGCCGCCCGCGGCGGCATTGCCGCCACCCTCGAGGGCTACCGGGATGCCGGCCTGGTCTATGCTGCCATCGCCGACAAGCGCGTCGAGTTCTTCTTCAACTACGGCGGCCAGGCCCTGCGCGAAGGCACGGTGGCGCTGATCGTGGCGGGCGTCGGGCTCGTCGTCACCCTGGCCCGCAGCCTGGGCGGCAGCTGGCTCACCAGCCTGCCCAGACTCGCCTTCTGGCTCGCCGCGGCCCTGATCCCGCTGATCGAGCCCGCATCGAAGATCGGCTTTCCGTATCACTTCGGCGTGTGCCTGCCGGGCCTCGCGGGCCTTGCCGCCCTGGGCTGGCGCAACGCCTGCGAGGGCGGTCCGGCCATGCGGCGAAACCTGGCCGCCGGCGCCCTGGGCATCGCCCTCCTGGCAATGGTGATCCCGCGACTCGGCCCCCTCAGCGCCAACTGGCCCCAGACCCGGGAGGCCCTGGCGAGCTTCCAGACGGGCGACTGGCCGGCGAGCTTTACCGAGAAGACCAACTACCTGCTGGCCGCTCAGGCGATTCGCCAGGCAACCCCGCCCGGTGGCACGGTAGCCATCAGCGGCTTCATGTTCACCCTCTACCCGCTCACCGGCCACGTGCCGCCGGCGCCCGAACTCGCCAACCTGAGCGCGACCCTCATCAAACTCGGGCTCTCCGGCCCAGCCCTCCGCGACGCCCTGCTGCGCTGCCCGCCAGACGTGCTGATGACCACCAGCCGCACCGACTGGCCCGGCGGCCCCGATCTCCTCGCGGCGGTCCGCGACACCGGCATCTACGCGCAGGTCGCCGAAATCCCCACCACCAATGACCGGGCCTATGGCGCCTTTGGCGGGCTCGTCTTCCGCCGCACCGAAGCCCGCGCCTGCACCCACGGATCCGCAACGGGCCGGTCGGAAGCACCGGCCCATCGTGCTGCAACGCACCACAACGCGCTAAAGTAGCGCCCCGCCCCCGCCACTCCGGCGCGCCGGGCCCATCCTTCGCAAGGCCCCATCGCCCATGATCGTCCGCCCCCGCCCGCGCATGCGGGAGCTCTTCTTCATCTGGAAGGGCTCCATCATTCCCCTCATCCTGCCCCAGGTGCTGTTCGTCACCGTGGTGGCCGCAGTGGTCACCAGCACCGCCGAATTCCTCGGCCCGCGCTTTCCGGATTTCGCCACCGGCCCGTTCACCTTCCTGGGGCTGTCCCTGTCGCTGTTCCTGGGCTTTCGCAACAACGCCTGCTACGACCGCTGGTGGGAAGCCCGCAAGCACTACGGCAACCTGCTGGTGGTGATGCGCTGCCTGGCCCGCGACAGCGCGCTGCTGGCCACCGACGACGCCGGCCGCGAGGAGCGCCAGACCCTGCTGCGCCTCGCCACCGCCTTCATCCTCGCCCTCACCGCCCGCCTGCGCGACCGCCCCATCGCCGCGGCGGCCGCGCCCCAGCTCACGGCTGCCGAGCACACCGCCGTGGCCACCAGCCACAACGTGCCGGATGCGATCCTGCGCCTGATCACCGCCCTGCTGTGCGACGCCCGCCGGGCCGGCCGGCTCGATTCGATCACCTACTGCGCGCTGGCCGAGCACATCAACCAGCTCACCGCCATCCAGGGCGCCTGCGAGCGCATCCGCCACACCGCGCTGCCCTTCGCCTACACCCTGCTGCTGCACCGCACGGCGCACATCTTCTGTTTCCTGCTGCCCTTCGGCGTGGTGCATTCGCTGGGTTACGCCACCCCGCTGCTTACCGCCCTGGTGGCCTACACCTTCTTCGGGCTGGACGCCCTCGGCGACGAACTGGAAGAGCCCTTCGGCACCGCCCAGAACGACCTCCCCCTCGACGCCATCACCCGCACCATCGAGATCGACCTGGCCAGCTACCGGGGCATCACGCCCCTGCCCGAGCCACTCCGGCCAGACGGCTTCGTGCTGATGTAAGCTTCATGCGCGATGCATCCGGCAGCGGGAACCAAAGCCCGCCACCGACGCTCCGACCAGATCCCGACCAATCAACCCGAACCGCCATGCTCCGACATCCAGCCCGCTCCGCACTCGGCGCCCTCGCCCTGGCCGCCAGCCTCCCCGCCCTTGCCACCGACCGGATCGATCACCAGACCGAATCCGCCGTCCCCCACGTCCGCAACCTCTATGGCTTTGGCGTCGGCGTCATGCCGGCCACGTCCGGCTCCGACCAGCTGCGCACCCGGGTGCTGCCCATCATCCAGGCCAGCTATGGCGACCGCTTCTACATCAACGCCCTGCGCGCCGGCGTATGGCTGCTCGACTCCGACGACAAACGCCTGCGCTTCGGCCTGTCGGCCGACGCACGTTTCGGCTGGAAAGCCGAGGACGGCCGGCGCACCAAGGGCATGGAAGACCGGGATTTCGCCGTCGACGTGGGCCCGACCCTGCGCTGGCAGACCGACTACGGCACCCTCAACGCCCAGTGGGGCTTCGACGCCACCTCGGCGAGCAACGGCCAGAACGTCCAGCTGCAGTTCGTGCGGGCCCTCGTGCGCGGGCAGGCGCTGCGCGTGAATGGTCTGGTGGGCGCCACCTGGAACAACCGCAAGATGAACAACTACTACTTCGGCGTCTCCCCCGCCGAAGCCACCCCCGACCGCCCCGCCTACACCGCCAGCTCGGGCACCCAGCTCCAGGCCGGCGTCAATGGCGCCTGGAGCACGGGCGGCAACGGCTCGGTGCTGTTCGGGCTGACGATCACCCGCCTCGGCGGCGCCCAGGCCGACAGCCCCATCGTCGAGACCCGCATCCAGCCTCTCGCCTACGCGGGCTACGGCTGGAGCTTCTAGCCCGCCGCGGCCCCACTTGCGGGTGCTTGCGGCAGATGTCGGGGCGCTGCTCATAGACCGTGCAGCGCCGCGACACGGCATCGAGGAACAGGCAATCCCCGCTGGCCCGCCGGGCCAGGGTGAAGATGCTGTTGCGGAAATTGAAATGCCCGAACAACCCGGCTTTGGTCAGGCGCCGGGCGATCTGCTTGGGCGCCTCGTGCTCGGCCTCGAAGGCATCCCCCACCTCCAGGCGCACCAGATCCACCAGCCGGACCTCCACCGGCATCGTGCAGCAGTTGGCCGCGCAGGCGTCGCAGAGCCCGCTGCGATAGCGGGTCCAGGTGTCGAGACGATCCACGTCCACATTGAAAAAACCGGGCGCAGCCATTCAGATTTGCTCCACACATCAAGACCATCGCCCACCATCGGTGGCGGACGCGAGGGGCAAAGGATAGGGTCCGCAGGCCATGACAGCCCCCCGACGGCCCTCGCCACCACCTTCGCGCCGCCCAGAATGAGCAAATTTGATGTTTTTATCAAAAAAATCAATTTAGCCATAAAGACCGGACCTGTCGTGTCGTAATCGCATCTTTGCCATAACCATTGCGCGCCTGGAATCAAGGCCACACTCCCGCCCCCGGTGCGCGCACATTTGGTCGAGGATGAACCCAACATGCGACGAGCGTCCCTGAATCACACCTACCGGCTGGTCTGGAACGACCGCACCAATGCCTTCGTGGCGGTCGCCGAAACAACCAGAAGCCGGGGCAAGGCCTCGCGCGCCGGGTGCGCCCTGCTGGTCGCCCTGGGCGTAGCCGCAGCGGGCGCCGTGGGCGCCGCCGATCTCCCCACAGGCGGGCAGATCGTCGCAGGCGCCGGCACCATCAGCCAGAGTGGCAACACCCTCACCATCACCCAGAACACCGCGAAGCTCGCCACCGACTGGCAGAGTTTCAGCATCGGCCAGGGCCGCCGCGTGAACTTCGTCCAGCCGTCCGGCACGTCGGTGGCGCTCAACCGCGTGCTCGGCTCCGACCCGTCGGTGATCCAGGGCGCGCTGTCGGCCAACGGCCAGGTGTTCCTGCTCAACCCCAACGGCGTACTGTTCACGCCCACCGCCCAGGTGAACGTGGGCGGCCTCGTGGCCTCCACGCTTGGGATGAGCAACAAGGACTTCCTTGAAGGCAACTACCGCCTGGAGGGCGCCAGCAGCAACGCCGTCATCAACCAGGGCAACATCACCGCGGCCAACGGCGGCAGCATCGCCCTCATCGCCGCCCGGGTCATCAACGACGGCAGCCTCACCGCCACCGGCGGCAACGTGCTGCTGGGCGCCGGCAATGCAGTGACCCTCGACCTCGGTGGCCCGGTGAAGCTGCAGATCACCCAGGGCGCGATCGACGCACTGGTCGAGAACGGCGGCGCCATCCGCGCCGACGGCGGCCTCGTCTATCTCACCACCAGAGCGGCCAACGCGCTGACCAGCGCCGTCATCAACAACACCGGCGTGATCGAAGCCCAGACCCTCGCCACCGGCGAGAAGGGCGAGATCCGCCTGATCGCCGACATGCAGCACGGCACCCTCAACGCCGGCGGCACCCTCGACGCCAGCGCGCCCAATGGCGGCGACGGCGGCTTCATCGAAACCTCGGCCGCCAGCATGAACAACCTGCCCGGCCTTACCATCAATGCCAGCGCCGCCCGCGGCACCGGCGGCACCTGGCTGGTCGATCCGTACAACTACACCATCGGCGCGGCCGCGGCCGGCACCATCGGCACCGCCCTGAGCGGCGGCACCAGCGTGACCGTGACCACCCAGAGCAACGACGCCAGCTACGGCTCCACCGGCAGCGGCGTGGGTGACATCACGGTCTCCAACGCCATCACCAAGACGGGTTCCGGCACCGCCACCCTGACGCTGCTGGCCGACCACAGCATCATCCTCAACAACAACATCACCGCCAGCGCCGGCGTGCTGAACATCAACCTGAGCGCCGCCAACGGCGCCACGGCCACCACCGGCGGCGTGAACATCAACGGCAACCTCGATTCGAACGGCGGCTGGATCCGGATTGGTGGCGCCGGCGGCAGCCTGACCACCGCCCAATCGTACGGCACCGGCTACGCCCTCAACCTCGACAGCAGCAACCCGGCCGTCCTGATCGGCACCAGCAAGAGCATCCAGTCCCGCGGCGGCGACATCACCATCAACGGCCGCTCCAACGCCACCACCGCCAGCTACGACGGCACCAAGGGCGGGGTCTACGTGAAGTCCGGCGCCACCGTCGACTCGGGCGGCGGCAGCATCTACATGAGCGGCGTCAGCACCGGCGACGCCAAGGAATTCGGCTTCGGCGTGGAAGCCAACTCCGGCACCGTCACCACCTTCAAGACGTCCCAGACCACCGGCAACATCCGCGTCGACGCCCAGAACACCATCGACCCGCTGGGCGCCCTGGGCCTCGTGAACAACGGCAACCAGGCCCGCGTACAGTTCATCGGCCCCTCCGTTGCCAACCTGCTGTTCCTGATCAACGGCTCCAGCAAGCTCGCGGAGTTCACCATCACCCCGCCTTGCGGCTCGTCCTACCCCAACTGCGGCACGCTGCTGATCCCTGGCGGCAACGAGAGCTACACCAGGGCGGGCTACCAGGTCGTCAACATGTCGACCGTGCCCCTCTACATCTTCACCAGCAGCGGCACCAAGGAATACGACGGCAACACCACGGCCACCGGCCTCACCCTGAGTTCCCTCGGCGGCCCGGTCGGTTTTGCCACCGGCGACCTGGGCGCCCTCGGCTTCGTCACCGCCAGCAAGAACGTCGGCAGCTACCCGTCGGTCAGCCCCACCGCAAGCGATCCGCTCAACTACACCTCGGGCGGCACCACCTACGCGGTCGGCTACTTCAGCAACGGCAGCTACAGCATCACCCCCAAGCCCCTGAGCGCGGTCATCAGCAACAAGGTCTATGACGGCAACAACACCGCCTCCGTCTCGGCGAGCGGCGTCGTCGGCGGCGACAACCTTGTGTTCAGCTACACCGCCGGCACCTTCTCCGGCACCAACGTCGGCACCTGGAGCGTCAACGTCTCGGGCATCACCCTCGGCGGCACCGACGCCGGCAACTACAGCCTGTCGGGCAGCACCTCCCTCACCGGCAGCGCCAGCATCACCCAGCGCCCGGTCACCCTCAGCGGCTCGCGCACCTACGACGCCACCAACACCGTCGCCTCGGGCATCTTCACGCTGAACAACGTGGTCGTCGGCGAAGACCTCGCCCTCACCGGCAGCGGCACCGTCGCCAACAAGAACGTCGGCACGGGCAAGGCGGTCACCCTCGGCACCCTCGCCCTCGGCGACGGCAGCAACGGCATCGCCAGCAACTACAGCCTGGCGAGCGGTACCGCCGACATCACCAAGGCCACGCTCACCGTCTCCGGCCTCAGCGCCAGCAACAAGACCTACGACGCCACCACCGCCGCCACCCTCACCGGCACCCCGACCCTGAACGGCGTGCTGCTGACCGATTCGGTCTCCGTCAGCGGTACCGCAACCGGCACCTTCAACACCAAGAACGTCGGCACCGCCAAGCCCGTCACCGCCAACCTCGGCGGCCTCAGCCTCGGCAGCACGGATGCCGGCAACTACGAGATCACCGGCGTCACCTCGCCCCTCACCGCCAACATCACCAAGGCAGCGCTGACGATCTCCGGCCTCAGCGCCAACAACAAGGCCTACGACACCACGACGGCTGCAACGCTCACCGGCACCGCCAGCCTCAGCGGCGTGCTGCTGACCGACGTCGTCAGCCTCACCGGCTCGGCAACCACCGGCACCTTCAACACCAAGGATGCCGGCACCGGCAAGGCCGTCGCCGCCAACCTCGGTGGTCTCAGCCTCGGCAGCACGGATGCCGGCAACTACGAGATCACCGGCGTCACCTCGCCCCTCACCGCCAACATCACCAAGGCGGCGCTGACGATCTCCGGCCTGTCCGCCAACAACAAGGTGTACGACGCGACCACCGACGCAACGCTCACTGGCACCGCCAGCCTCGACGGCGTGCTCGGGAGCGACGCCGTCAGCCTCACCGGCTCGGCCACCTCCGGCAGCTTCGACACCAAAAACGTCGGCACCGGCAAGGCCGTCACCGCCAACCTTGCTGGCCTGTCCCTCGGCAGCACGGATGCCGGCAACTACGAGATCACCGGCGTCACCGCACCGCTCACCGCCGACATCACCAAGGCCGCGCTGACGATCTCCGGCCTTACCGCCAACAGCAAGACCTACGACGCCACGACTGCCGCCACCCTCAGCGGCACCGCCAGCCTCGACGGCGTGCTGGGCAGCGATGCGGTCAGCCTCGGCGGATCAGCCACCTCCGGCAGCTTCGACACCAAGAACGTCGGCACCGGCAAGGCCGTCACCGCCAACCTTGCTGGCCTGTCCCTCGGCAGCACGGATGCCGGCAACTACGAGATCACCGGCGTCACCGCGCCACTCACCGCCGCCATCACCAAAGCCGCGCTGACGATCTCCGGCCTCTCCGCCAACAGCAAGACCTACGACGCCACGACTGCCGCCACCCTCAGCGGCACCGCCAGCCTCGACGGCGTGCTGGGCAGCGACGCGGTCAGCCTCGACGGCTCGGCCACCACCGGCAGCTTCGACACCAAGAACGTCGGCACCGGCAAGGCCGTCGCCGCCAACCTCGGCGGCCTCAGCCTCGGCAGCACGGATGCCGGCAACTACGAGATCACCGGCGTCACCTCGCCCCTCACCGCCAACATCACCCCGGCCCAGCTGACCCTGACCGCCGCAGCCACATCCCGCAGCTACGGCGCCGACAACCCGGCCTTCACCGGCACGGTCAGCGGCTTCGTGGGCGGCGAGACGCTGGCCAGCGCCACCACCGGCAGCCTCGCCTTCAGCACTGCCGCCAACGTGGCCAGCAATGCCGGCGGGCACGGGATCAGCGGCGGTGGCCTCAGCGCCAACAACGGCAACTACGTGTTCGTCCAGGCGCCCGGCAACGGCACCGCGCTGACCATCACCCCGGCCCCGCTCAGCGTCACCGCCAACAACGCCAGCAAGGACGCCAACGGCGTGCCGTACGCTGGCGGCAACGGGGTCGTCTTCAGCGGCTTCGTGAATGGCGAATCGGCCACCGTGCTGGGCGGCACGCTCGGCTACGGCGGCAACAGCCAGGGCGCCACCAGCGCCGGTCGCTACGCGATCACGCCCCAGGGCCTGACTGCCAGCAACTACGCCATCACCTTCACCGACGGCGTGCTGACGATCAACAACAGCCTGCCGTCCGATCCGCAGCAGTACCTGCCCAAGCCGGTGCAGGTGCAGCAGTTCCTGACCAACACCGCGGCCCTGCCGGCCGGCACGCCGCCGGTCGCCACGCCTGACAGCCTCAACTACGTAGCGGTCGGCAACGGCCCGACCGGTCAGGGCACGCCCGCCCTTGGCAGCAACGCCGTTCCGCCGGGCACGCCAAACACGGTGAACTACGTCTCCGTCGCCCCGACCACCGGCGGCCAGTACGGCAACGGCACCACGGCCAGCGCTGGCGAAGCCCCGCGGGACAACCGCAGCGGCGGCGCATCGAACGGCCGCGCGGCCGACGATATCAACGTCAACAACTTCAGCGGGGGCACCTTCAAGCCCACCGACATCTTCGTCATCAACGGCGGCGTGAACACCAACGGACTCAGCAGCCTGCAATAACGCGAGCCCCGCCCCGGACTGCCGCGCGCCGCAAGGCGCCAGCTGATCCGGGCCCGTCCATCACGCGCCACTGCAACCCCATTGATGCCATGAAAAAAATGACCACCAGACTCCTGCCCTCGAGCCTAAGCCTTGCCCTGCTGTCCCTGCCCGCCTTCGCGCAGACCGCGCCGGACGCCGGCCAGATCCTCCAGGAGGTGAAGCGCCCGGCGGCCCAGCCCGACGCCAGCAAGGTGCCCGAGATCCGGATGCCGGCCAGCGCCGCCGTCACCCTGCCCGGCGGCGCCCAGGTGACGCTGAACACCGTCGCGATCACCGGCAACACGCTGTTCGACCAGCCCACCCTCACCGCCGCCATCGGCGACGTCTCCGGCAAGCACTTCGACCTCGCCGGCCTGCGCGAGCTGGCCGACCGCATCACCACCCATTACCGCAGCAAGGGCTACCCCTTCACCCGCAGCGTCATCCCGCCCCAGGACATGAAGGACCGCGTGCTGCGCATTCAGGTGCTCGAAGGGCGCTACGGCACCGCGACGACCACTTCATCCGACCCCTGGCTCGCCAGCGGCAGCCAGAAGTTCCTCGGCCCCCTGCGTACCGGCGAGATGATCGAGAGCACCGAGCTCGAACGCGCCATGCTCATCCTCGGCAACCAGCCGGGGATCAAGATCATGCCCGTCATCAGCCCGGGCCAGCAGACCGGCGCCGGCGACCTGAATGTCAAGGTCGAGCGTGAATCCAACTACTCCGGCCAGATCGGCATCGACAACGCCGGCAGCCGCTACACCGGCGAGCACCGTTTCCAGGCCACCCTCAACGCCAACAGCCGGATGCTCTTCGGCGACCGCCTGACCCTGCGCGGCATGGTCAGCGACCACAGCATGTGGCTCGGCTCGGTGGATTACGAGGCCCCCATCGGCGGCTCCGGCCTGCGCGGCCAGATCGGCTACGGCGACAACTACTACCAGCTCGGCGGGCAGTTTGCCGCCCTCGACGCCACCGGCTTCGCCAAGACCGCCACCGCGCGCCTGAGCTACCCGCTGCTGCGCTCCCAGGCCTCCAACGTCACGGTGTCCGGCGCCTACCAGAACAAAAAGCTCGAAGACCGCTACGGCGCCACCGGCACCGTCAACGAGAAATCCAGCAACAGCTGGCCGGTAGCCGTGCAGTTCGACCACCGCGACCGTTTTGGCGGCGGCGGCATCACCTACGGCATGGCCACCTGGACGAGCGGCAACCTCAACCTGAACGGCGCCTTCGCTACCACCGACGCCACCACCGCCCAGACCGCCGGCCACTTCAACAAGTACAACCTCGACATCGCCCGCATCCAGAAGCTGCCCGGCGACTTCGCGCTGTACGGCCGCTACTCGGCCCAATGGACCAGCCAGAACCTGGATTCCTCCGAGCGCTTCGGCCTCGGCGGCATCTACGGCGTGCGCGCCTACCCGCTCGGCGAGGGCATGGGCGACCGCGGCTGGCTGGGTCAGGTCGAGCTGCGCTATCTCGCCGGCCCCTACACCCCCTTCGTCTTCTACGACGCCGGCCGCAGCGACACCAACGCCCGCCCGTGGGATAGCGCCTCCAGCACCAGCCGCAGCATCGCCGGCGGCGGCGCGGGCGTCCGGGTCGACTACAAGCAGTGGAGCATCGACAGCACCCTGGCCTGGCGCACCCGTGGCGGCCCGGCATCCGCCGACACCAGCGACCGCAGCCCGAGGCTGTGGTTCATGGCCACGTATTCCTTCTGAGCCCACGCCAGCCACAATCGGCGCGGTGCGCTACCGCTCCGCGCCGGGACAGGCCCTCGAATCGGGGCGCTGCCAAGGATCCAAAGCCCCGGCGGGGCTTCCGACAGCCCCTTCGCCCAAGTCCACTTCCCGGACATCCCCAAAGCGCAGCGCCCGCCGTGCCAGCAAGCCTTGTTGCCGCGGCATGGACCGAGCGCAGCCCCCTCGCGCCCCGGCCGCTGAGCCGGGCTACCGATCAGGCCAGCGTCTTGGTACGGCGATGGGTCGCGCGCAGCCGGCCCGAGCCGGCAGGCCTGCCTGCAGGAAGGCCTGAGTCATGGGCCGGCTCGACGCGGCGCTCATCCTGCGCGGGCGGGGCCTGCCGTCCCGCCGCGCCCACCGCAGATCCTCACACGCCCTTCGCCCGCGGCCCGTAGGCGCAGTAACCCGGCCGCGGCCCCACCTGCGGGTGCTTGCGGCAGGTGTCGGGGCGCCGCTCGTACACCGTGCAACGGCGGGTGGTCGCATCCAGAAACAGGCAATCCCCGCTGGCCCGCCGGGCCAGGGTGAAGATGCTGTTGCGGAAATTGAAATGCCCCACCAGCCCGGCCTTGGTGAGCCGCCGGGCGATCTGCTTGGGCGCCTCGTGCTCCGCCTCGAAGGCATCCACCACCTCCAGACGCACCAGATCCGCCAGCCGCACCTCCACCGGCATCGTGCAGCAGTTGGCCGCGCAGTCATTGCACAAGCCGCTGCGATAACGGGTCCAGGTATCCAGACGATCCACGTCCACATTGAAAAAACCGGGGGCAGCCATTCAGATTCACTCCACACGTTACGGCCTCGGCCCTGCCGCCGGGAGCCGGGGCAACGCGAGGGGCTGAAGGATATGACCCGCAGGGCGCGCCGGCAACCACCCTGCTCATGCCGCTCGCCGGCGCCGCGGGCCTCGGCCGCCGATCAGGCAGCAACGTCCTCGACACGACGGGCGCCGCCGACAAGCGCCCGGGCTTCACCCGCCTAAACGCCAGAACGCCGACCCGCAGGCCGGCGTTCTGGCTTCAAACCACGCCGTCCGCCGACGACGCGCCTCAACGCACCTCCCGCATCACCCCGGACGCGCATCGGCGCCGACGGTCTCCGAAAGGTCGCGGATCACATCCACCACCCGACGGGCATCCTGGCGGATCAGCTTGATGGCCTCGCCGGCCCGGTTGGCGAGGGCGACGCCGGCCGCCACCTCGGTGAGGTTGGCGTTCATGTTCGCCGTCACCGCGTTGTTCTCGGTCTGGATCGCCACGACCATGCCGGTGATCTCCTCGGTGGACTTGGCCGTGCGCTCGGCCAGCTTGCGCACTTCATCGGCCACCACCGCGAAGCCGCGCCCCGATTCGCCCGCCCTCGCCGCCTCGATGGCGGCGTTGAGGGCCAGCAGGTTGGTCTGGTCGGCGATCTCCTTGATCGTCCTGGTGATCAGCGAGATCTCGGAAGTCCGCTGCCCCAGCGCCGCCACCTGCACCGCCGCGTCATCCACGGACCGGGATATCTGCAGGATCTTGGCCACCGTCTCGAGGATGATCGCCTCGCCGTCGGCGGAAATCTTCTCGGTCTCCAGCGCGGCGGCCGAGGCCATCGCCGTGCTTTCCTTTTCGGCGTGATAGCGCTGCACCTGGGCGGTGACGTCGGACGCCGTCTTGACGATCCGCACCACCCGCCCGTCTTCGTCGAACACCGGGTTGTAGCTCGCCTCCAGCCAGACCTGATCGCCGCGCTTGTTGAGCCGACAGAACTGCCCGGTGAAGAAGCGCCCGGCCCGCAGGTCGCGCCAGAAGTTCTCGTAGCCGACGCTGTCGGCCAGATCCGGCAGGCAGAACATCCGGTGCGGGCGCCCGACGACCTCGCGCTCGGTGTAACCCATGGTGCCCAGGAAGTTATCGTTGGCGCGCAGGATGGTGCCATCCGGGGCGAACTCGATCACCGCCATCGACCGTTCGATCGCCTTCACCAGCGCCGTCATCCGGGCCGCCTCCTCGACGCTCCGGGTCACATCGGCGGCAAACTTGATCACCTTCACGATCTGCCCGGTCTTCTCGTCGGCCACCGGGTTGTAGGTCGCCTCCAGCCAGACGACGCGGCCCGAGCCGTGGCGCCGCCGGAAACGTCCCTGAAAATACTTGCCAGCGCGCAGATCGGCCCAGAACTGCTGGTAGGCCGCGCTGCGCGCATAGTCGTCGTCGCACAGGCTGGCGTGTTTCTGGCCGACGATGTCGTCCCGGCGGACGCCCATCACCGCGCAGAAGTTGTCGTTGGCCGAGAGCACCAGGCCGTCCGGGCTCAGCTCGACGACCGCCGAAGAACGATCCAGCGCGCGGCTGACCGCCATCTGCTCGACCAGCCTCGCCTCCGCTGCCTCGAGCTGCGCCTTCAACTTTCCACAAAACACGATCCCTACCTTTACCCCTCTCAGTCCCGGAACGGCAGTGACCTCCCGGAACGGCAACTCACTGCCATTGCGCCATTTCTGGTCCATCTGCCTGTACGGCAAAATCGGGAGCAACTTGAGCGGCCCCGCCGAGCGTCGGAGAGCGCTCCGGCAGCCGCAGGCAGGCCGGATATCCGCACCAGATCAGGGGGCAAGGCAACACAGCCACCGGCGCAAGCCGTCCGGCAACCGCCGCTACAAAGGGAAGAAAACCGGGCGCGGCCGACCGGATTTGGCAGGATCGGGCGGGCGCCGCTGGTCACCCTGCCCACATCCATCAGGGCGACCAGTTCGGGCAGCGCAAATACCTCGAAATGCATATGCGTTTCGCCATAAATCCCATTTGGAAAGTATCATTTTGGATTGACCCAATCACTCACCGGCGGCCCTAACATCATGAACACGCAGCACAAAACCCTCCTCGTATCCTTCTCCTGCGCCCTGACGCTCACCGCCTGCGGGGGCGGAGGCGGCAACACCCCCGCACCGGTGGCATCCGATGCCAGCTTCAATCTGCAGAGCGCCCAGCGCAGCGAGTTCGTCACGCCTTCCGTACGCAATTTCAGCGTGAGCGGCACCTCGAACGGCTTCGCCGTCACCGGCAGCGGCATCGAAACTGCCGGCAGCGTCACCGCGGGCACTTTCGAAGGCACCGCAGCCCTGCAGCGCACCACCACCGTCAGCGGCAGCGTCGTGGTCAATGGCATCACGCTGCCTCTCGCATCCTCCGCCACCGACTGGACCGACACCAACTACGTCCCCAAGGGCAGCGCCAGCACCAGCGAATACACGGTGATCCAGGGCACCCCCACCATCCCGACCGCCGCCCGCGTCGGCGACCTCGGCACCCTCTTCACCGCCACCCGCTACGCCGACAGCACCAGGACCGGCCTCATCGGCACCATGCGCACCACCTACAGCCTCGCCGCCGACACTGCCACCACTGCCCTCGTATCGGTCACCAGCCTCTACTACAGCGCCTCCGGCGCCCACACCCGGACCGTCTCCAGGCAATACCGCATCAACACCTCGAACCAGCTGACCCCGGTACTCGTATCGGACGTGGACTTCACGAGCAATCTGAATCTGCTGCTGCAATATTGAGACGCGGTTCCCGGGGCGCCAGCGGCACGACCGCCCCCGGCGCCCACTGGCCCCAGCATTTCAGCCGCGTGAACGCAAAAACGCCGACCACTTGGGTCGGCGTTTTTACTTGAATCTTTGGTGGCCAGTCGCGGAATCGAACCACGGACACGCGGATTTTCAAGACAACGCACACATGCCATTGGCACAATCTCCGGCGTCAGCACCGGTTTCGATCCTGCCCTAGATGCACTCCCCGGCTCACGCCGGAATCGCCATCATCCTTAAGCCCATCCCCGGGGCGTGCCGGGGAAGCCAAGCGCTACTGCCCGCGGGCGGCATCGACCAAGTCGGCTCGACGCACCGAGGAAGGCGATTTTCGCCCCGTTCTCCGGCGAAAGACCGGCATTCCGGCTCCCGGTCGTCGGGGTAATCCCGTTCAGCGCGAACGAGAGTAGAGGCCCCATCCGCCTTCCAAACACCAAAAAATCCAATGGCGACAACCGGAGAACGACCGGGCCAGTCCCCCAACAGTGCCGACTCGCCCCCGCCACGCACACATCGGGCGGCGTTTTACTCTTGGGATCACACAACTCATTTTGGCTACAGTGCTAGCATGCTCTAAGCTGAAGTAGATCAGGTCTCCCGGGGAGTATCCGATGGCATTGTGGCGATGGCTCAGCAACACGGACAACCAGAAGACCCTAGCGTTTGTGGGCGCGGGCATCGCCGGAGCCGTCGCGCTCCTGGTACAGCTAGGTGTGCTCGGCAAAAAGGAAGTTCTGCCGGCAACCGCTCCTGCCGCCAGCCACCCCGCCGCCCCTACACCGACACCTGCTCAAGCTCCACCACCCTCTGTACCGGAAGCGTCTCAGCGCGCTGAAGCCAGCTCCGGTGGCACTGCGGTGAACATCAAGGGCGATGGAAACAACGTTTCCCTCCCCGCCAAGCGCTAGCCGCCATGCGTGCCACTTCGATCCTCCTGTCGGTCCTGCTCGCGCTGATCTCGACCGGCGCCAGCGCCCAACAGAAGGCAAGCGCAACGGGCGGCGGCACGGCCATCAACATCATTGGCGACCACAATACCGTTCGCCTCGACGACCCCCAAGTTCAGCGCCTGCTCGCCGAATTGCTCAAACGGCAGAAGGGGGATGATTTTCTCAAAGGCCAGATCAACCGCAGCCAGGCTGAAGCCGACGCCCTGAAGCGCGAAAACGAAGCCCTAAAGCGCCAACTGGCAGAGGCAGTCCGTACCACCGTTGCCGCGAGCCGGGAGCCCAACGCAACGCCTGCTTCCAAAGCCGCAGTCGCAGGACTGGAAAAAGGTGACGCCCACCCAGCCGGGGCACTGCTCGCCGAGCGGGAGCATGCGGCCGCCGAACGGGCCCAGCGCAGCGAAGTCGAGGCCCGCGAAGCACGTCTTGAAGCCGCGGCCCTGGCTCGCCAGCAGGGTGCCCTGCTGTCCGGACAGGACGCCCGGGCTGCCTTGGCCGCCTACGAGCGCGCCGCCCGCCACGCCCCCGACGACATCTCGACCTATTACCACATCGGCGACCTGCAGCGCGCCCTTGGAAATCTGGATGCCGCCCTGAAGGCATATCGCCACGGCGCCACTTTAGCCAAGACGCGCAGCGCCGACAACCCACGGGACGGCGATGCACAGCACGACCTGTCGGCCAGTCACGAAAGGATCGGCATCGTCCTGATCGCCCAGGGCGACGGGCCGGGGGCGCTGGAGGCCTACCGCAAGAGCCTCGCCATCAGGGAGGCCCTCGCCACTCTCGACCCGGCCAACACCGAGTGGCAACGCGCCCTGTCGGTCAGCCACGAAAAGATCGGCGACGTCCTCCTCGCCCAGGGCGACGGGCCGGGGGCGCTGGACGCCTACCGCAAGGGCCTCGCCATCAGGGAGCCCCTCGCCACTCTCGACCCGGCCAACACCGAGTGGCAACGCGACCTGTCGATCAGCCACGAAAGGATCGGCGACGTCCTCCTCGCCCAGGGCGACGGGCCGGGGGCGCTGGACGCCTACCGCAAGGGCCTCGCCATCAGGGAGCCCCTCGCCACTCTCGACCCGGCCAACACCGAGTGGCAACGCGACCTGTCGATCAGCTACAGCAGGATCGGCAACGTCCTCCGCGCCCAGGGCGACGGGCCCGGGGCGCTGGCCCCCTACCGCAAGGGCCTCGCTATCGCCGAGGCCCTCGCCACCCTCGACCCGGCTAACACCGAGTGGCAACACGACCTGTCGGTCAGCCACGCAAAGATCGGCGACAGCCTCATCACCCAGGGCGACGGGCCGGGGGCGCTGGTCGCCTACCGCAAGAACCTCGCTATCGCCAATGCCCTCGCCGCCCGCGACCCGGCCAACACAGAGTGGCAACGCAACCTGTCGGTCAGCCACTACAAGATCGGCAACGTCCTCCGCGCCCAGGGCGACGGGCCGGGGGCACTGGACGCCTTCCGCAAGGGCCTCGCCATCCACGAGGCCCTGGCCACCCGCGACTCGGCCAACAATCAGTGGCAGACCGACGTGGCCGTCTTTTGCGCCAACCTGGGCACTCACCCGGAGCTTGGCATTGACGCTCGCCGCGACTACCTACGCCGTGGCCAAGTGATTCTCCAACGCCTGAAGGACACCGGCCGACTGCTGCCCAACCAGGACTGGACGGGCTGGTTCGCGAAGGAGTTGGCAAAGTTGGAGAAGTAACACGTGCCTGTGGCCCGGCCCAGGGAAACGGGCCGGGAACACACCGGAACCTACATCGCACTGCCGACATCTGCATCGACAGCCACTTCTTCGTCGCTCTGCCCGCCCGCATCGTCGGCGCCAAACAGCCGCTCAAAACTCAGCTTGTAGTAACGCGCGCTGGTGATACCCAAGGCGGCGATCGAGGTCTTTACCGTGAAGTGCCGCGGCTCGTTGGTGTGCAGGATGCCTGCCTCCTTCAGCGCACGCGCGACCGACTCGACATCGAATCCGCCACATGCATCCTCGAAGTTGCTCTTGGTCAGCAGGACATGACCGTCGTGAAGGATGCCGCGGCAGTTGCTCGGCAGCATCGGGCGGCCGCGGGAGGCCGCCGTGTCGGCCATCCCCCCGCGGAAGCAACTGACGTAGTCGCGAACCTTGGTTACGGCGCGGTCCGCCTGCGACGCGAAAACCTGGGCACCGAGCCATGCATCCCGCACACAACGAACGGCATCCAGCACCTCGTCCGCGCTGTGCGGCAGGACGCCCGCCTCGACCGCCCACTGGCCTGCCACCGCCGCCAGAGCCAGACGGCGCATCGCCCGGAGGTGCGGAGACTGGAGTTTGTAACCGGCCTGCACGGCTTCGTCGCACAAGCCATCGCGCATGGAGTCGACCGCGTCGGTCAGGGTTTCCGTGAGCGTAGCCGCGTCACCCTCGAAACGGTTCAAGACCCAGCGCACGAAAGCCGGCCCTGCCGTGCCGTAGATTCGGCCGCAGGCGCGCTTGAGCAGCTCCATCGCCTGGGCATCGCCCTCGACCAGCAGATCGTCTCCCGGCACATCGACCAAGCGCGCAGCCTCGCCCCCCATCATCGGCTTTCCGCCGTGAGACTCGACGTGGTGCGAAGTGGGCACCTCACCGCTGGACAGGATCAGCGAACGCCAGGACTGGCCTTCCTGCAGGCGTCCGGCGCTGTTCGCACGCCCCTTTCCCTGCCCGCCAGTCTGGCTGTACGGCGAGACCGGTCCACGATGCACGCCGATCTCGTCGAAGATCGCCAGCGTGCCGCTGACCTCGGCGGTCATCGCCTCCACCGCATTCTGGGTTCCGTGCCACGAGCGCACCAAGGTGGGCACGGGGTCTGCGACCCCATCCACGCGGGCAGCACCGTTGCCGAACACCGTTGCAGCGAGTTGCAGCACGATCGTTTTTCCCCGGGACGTGTGACCGTAGATGTGCACACCGCCGTCCTCGACGTTGCCGAAGGGCAGGAGAGGCGCGGCAAAGGCAAGCGCGAGACCAACTGTCTGCAGTGCGTTGCCGCGGGTCTGGGCCACAAGCGCCTGCCACTCGACCAGAGAACCACGGCACCGGTATGCGCGATGAATCGCCGCCTGCGCCCTCGGCAGCAGGACCACGTCTTCGGCCATCGTGACACTGTCGGCGTAGAGCGTCTCACCGGGCAGCACGAAACACAGCGTCGTCCCGCCATCGTCGGCGGGCGCTTGCGTGAAGCCCATGCTGTCAACGCCGAGCAGGTAAGGCAGTTCGGTGCTTGCCTGGGCGAGCATGAGGTACTGGCTGAACTCCACAGGCTTCAGCACGACCACGCCGAGATTGGCGAATTCGCTTGCGACGGCCGTCTTGCCGCCCTGAAGGTCCGCGTTCGACACGAACACCTCGACCACCTTTTTTTCCCGGTTGAGGGCACGGACCCGGACCGCCCACCCCGAACTGATCCCGCTTCGCACGAGCCCATCCACGTAGACCGGCGCCATTGTCAGTCTGACGGGCGGCTTGTCGTCGTCCGGAATCTTCACGACACCATCGGCCTTCAGATCGAATCCTGCCGGAATGCGCGCCTTCACCCACGGCGAGTCGAACACGGAGGCCTGGAGAAACCCGGGGAGAGACGTTTTCACGGCCGCCTGTGTCGCCAGGCACTCGGCCTCGTGCTGCGCCGCGACCTTCAGGGCCTCAAGGGCGGACTGAACCAGCGCACGGTACGCCGCGGCGCCTTCCGCATCGTCGCCCCCGTGAAGCGCACCCAGGGCTGCATCGATGATCTCGTCGTCGGCGTCTTCGCCCAGCCCGACCACGGCCAGGAACTCGTCATCCACCGCGAGGCACGCATCGATGATGTCGTCCGCTTCATTCCGGCTGGCACCGGGCTGGCGCACAACGACGACTGGGGTCGCAGGCGTGCACTCGCATTCGAACACATCGTCGGCGAACGCCGGATCAGGCGACCCAAGCACCTGCTCACCCGGCTGATGTGCCTCGCCGTCGTCCGACTCTGGCGTCTCGTTCTCGACCGCCTGCACGTCTTCGATGTCTTCGTCGAGGATGCCCTCACCGGCATCCTGCTGCACATCGTCGCGCTCTGTCTCGCGGCACGCCTTAATCTCGCATTCGAGCACCTCGTCGGCGAACGCCGGATCAGGCGATCCAAGCACCTTCTCACCCGGCTGATGTGCCTCGCCGTCGTCCGACTCGGGTGTCTCGTTCTCGACCGCCTGCACGTCTTCGATGTCTTCGTCGAGGATGCCCTGACCGGCATCCTGCTGCGCATCGTCGCGCTCGGCCTCGCGGCACGCCTTAACTTTTCTGTCGAGCCACGCCGCCTCTTGGCGGTAGCAGGCAATCTCCGGCGGCTCGCCCTTGCACGGGCGTGCATCGTAGCCGGCGGAAGCTCGGGTAAAAATATCGGCCACGGCCAGTCGCGCCTGGTACAGCGCTTCGTCGACCTCGACGTAACTCCCCGTCCCGAACTCACCACGAGGCGTAGCGGCGGGCGTCAGCGCATCGTCACGCTGCTCAAAACGCTTCACGGCATTCGTGGCGCCGCCGCCTTCCGTGTCCGCACGGGACGGACCGCTGGCAGGACGAATCTCGGGACTGACGTCAGAAAGGCGGGGCACAAACATGGATGAACGCATTAAAAACTCCTTGGAAACACGCATGCACGACATCGCGCATGCCATTGACTGCACAGCGGTGCAGGGACCATGTGATTCAGGAATTTTTTGCGCCACCGTCATGTCGCCGACCACCTGTTGGTGTGTAGAAGAGCGAAAACGACTCGCTCCCGTCTACGCCCACAATGGGCTTCGGGGACACCGTCTTGCGGGCCATAACCGTACTCGCCTGCCACCTCCGGCGGAGTGCTTGACTCCGCTGGCGGCACTTTCTAGTTGGACTTCGACGGGCATTGGGCTGGCCTTCCAGCAGATCGCGTTTCCACGATCTTTTTATAGAAAAACACGAAACCAACGCAGCGTCAACAACTGAAAAATGATCGACGTTGGCTGCAAGTTGAACGATCTTGAGGCCAAGATCACGACACAGCATTGCTTTCAAAGTCGGCGATTTCATGCCCCTGCGCACCTCGAGTGTCGCCCGGTACGGTCACGAAACCCTCTGAGAGGCGCTTCCCGGGCGCAATCCGGCGCCCCGGGGCTCACCGGCTTGTCCCTGCCAACGCCCCACACTTTGCGGGCCTCCTGGAGGCTGGCAGCCGCCCCTGTTCCCAACAGGGCATTGTCCCCCTCCCGCCACCTCGACCATGCCCGACCTTCCTGACGACCACTCCATCCGCACCGTCTCCGCCTCGCGGCACACGACCGGCCCCATCCGCTACGACTGGCTTCAGGCCGCGGCTCGCATCGCGGGTCGCTCCAAAGCCCTTCACACTGCGGCGCTCCTCGCCTGGCTCTCCGCCATGCACGGCCGACCAGACGTTCCATTGACCCGTCGCAGCATGGCCCGCTGGTCGCTGTCTCGGGATGCGGCCGGCGACACGCTGCGCTTGCTTGAGGCCCACCGCCTGGTCATCGTCTGGTCAGCACCGGGACGCGCCAGGATCGTGATCCTGACCGAACCGGGGACCGACACGCCGCTGGCGACAGGGTGAGCAGCAGGAGCTACGGCCTGCCCCTGGCCGGCGGCTGCGGGGTCGTGGGGCTGGCGGGGTCGCCCCCCCCTTCTGCCGGTCGTACCCCCGCACGCCCACCCCCGCGCCGGCTGTCGCGAGCCCCACCGTAGCGCCTAGCGTCCCCGAGACGGGGCCTTGGAGCAGCAGCCCTGGGGCAGACCAAGCCAGCTCACGACGGAGGCCAGGTTGCAGCGCGTAGCGCGTCGCGACGCACTGCCGTCTGGTGACAAGGGGCTGCCTTCGGGTTTCGCTTTCTGGGTGACGCAGGGGATGCCTTCCCAGACGACTCGCCGGGGAGCCGGCAGCCTCGCCCTCCCCCGACCGCACGGTCACCCCACCGGGGCAAAAACCACCCCCTTTAGGGGGGGTGGTTTTTTGGCCTCGCCCGAGGGGTGCCGGCGCTGCTGAGCCAGCCCCCTGACCCCACCTACCCCGCGACCCCGCAGCCCCACGCACCGCAGTCACGGGATTGCGTTCGGCACGACCACCTGCCGTCCTTTGGCGTCGAAGGCGCAGGAACACACCGATGACGAACCATCGCGTCTCGCCAGAACCGGCCAGCGACCAACGGGCGCCCTCTCGTCCGCTCCGCGCTGCCGTCCGTCATGCCCCGGTGACGCCCGCCGCGCGGTGGCACGACTGGAGGCTGGATCACCCAGGTCAGCTACGCGCCCCCTCTTGCCGCAAGCGCAGGAGCCCCTTGCGTCGAACACATGTCATTTCTTTGATCCGCAAGGCTCGCCCTCCCCGGTCACCGCAAGGTGCCCGGGGCTTTTTCCGTCCACGCCGCCGATGCCTTCCCGGGCATCGGCCTTCTGGAGGCACCATGTTTGAACCCACCGTCACCGTTCGCTCCCTCCCCACTTCGGCCCTGCTCGGGCTGCTGGTGGGTGATGTCGCCGCCGAGACCCTCGCCGGTCGCCCCCTCGCCGACCTCTTCCACCTCCACGCCCGCCAGCCGAAGGTCTGCGAAACCGAAGCCGACTACCGCGCCGTGCGCATCCTCGGTGCAGCCAAGGAGTTGCTGACGCGGGCACTGGCGGAAACCGTCCAGTCGGGCGACTGCCTCGACAGCCCCGAGAAGGTTCGCGATCTGCTGCGCCTGCGCTTCGCCGACCTGCCCCACGAGGTCTTCGCCGTGGTGCTGCTGGACGCCCAGCACCGCGTCCTGGACGTCGCCGAGCTTTTCCGGGGCACGCTGTCGCAGACGTCCGTCTACCCGCGCGAGGTGGTCAAGCTGGCCCTCGAAGCCAACGCGGCCGCCGTCATCCTCGTCCACAACCACCCGTCCGGCAGCCTGGAGCCCAGCACCGCCGATGTCGCCCTCACCGACACGCTGAAGAAGGCACTCGCCCTTGTCGACGTGCGTGTGCTGGACCACTTCATCGTGGCCGGCAACGCCACGCCCCTCGCGTTCTCCGAGCGCGGTCTGCTCTGACCCCGTTACACCCTCAACCTCGTGGAGTCCCCTGACATGCTCACTTCCGTGCTTTCCCGCGTGGGGCTGGCCGCCATTCCTGGGGCCGGGCCGATCGTCGCCATCCTCGTGCCCGTGCTGGCCGAGGCCGTCGTGACCGCCATCGCCCAGCGCAAGATCGACATCCACGTGTCGATCGGCTGACCTCGCTACTTTTTCTCACGTCCTTGAAGCCCCCGCGGCCCTGTGTCGCCGGGGGCTTCGTCTTTCTGGAGTATTGCCATGTCCCACCCCGCCAACCCCACTAACCCCACCAGCCCCGGCCCGCAAACAAGCTACCTGCGCCTGCTCGAAGCGGACGCCCCCACCCTCAGCGGCAGCTCGGCGATTCGCTACGCGGTCTTCGCCAGCCCCGACCGCAGCCAGGTCTTCCTGACCATCGTCGGGAACCGGGGCGGCGGCAACTGGAACCGCGAGGTCGTCAGCCTTGCGGACATCGAAACGGCCCTCGCCGACGTGCCGGCGGGGGAGCCCTTCGGCTCGAAGCTGCTGCGGCTGGCCTTCGTCGGGCGCAGCAACAACAACCCGCCGTTCCTGGCCGCCGCGCTGGTCCACGCCGGCCTGCTGGCGCCCGCTGAGGGCGTCAAGCACAAGTTGGTGCGCACGGGAGACTGCGCGGCGTGGGCAGACGGCATGCTCGCGCACGAGGGCGAGCCCGTCCTCTTCCCGCCCGGCACGCCCGCCAGTGCGCACACGGCCGAACCTTCGACCAGCCCCGCGACAACCGCCGGCAAGCCGCTGAAGAAGGGCAAGCGCAGCGCGACCAACGCGGCCCCTGCCGCTGACCAGCACGAGGAAAGCGACCATGCTGACCATCCGTGACGAGGCGGACATGGCCCAGGTGGCAGACGCGGGGCTGCGGGCGCTGGTCACCCACCGCCTGGCCGACCTGTGCCAGGAAGACATCTGCGATCCGGACGTGCAGGGCTTTGTCGTCATCATGGAGCCTGGCGACAGCGTCGCCGCCGCCGAGGCGGCCATCGGCGCACCGCTGCTGAGGAACCCCGTGACGGGCCTGGAGTACGGCCACCCGGACTTCCAGCCGGTGGCCGAGTACATCGGCCGGCACGCGCAGTGGTACGAGGTCGTGGTCGTGCCCGGCGACGGTGACTTCGGGGTGATCCTTTTTGTGCCCCGCCGCCGGGACATCGAGCCGCGCCTGCTGGCGCTGTGCGCCGAGTATGCCGTCACCGAGTCGGCCCAGGTCTAGCCCGCGGCCCGCTCCGTCCCTAAGGGCCACGCCCTTCTTTCCTCCCTTCCCCGCCGACGCCCAAGACCTCCCTGTCTTGGGCGTTCTTCTTTTTGGAGCCCGAGATGTCTTCTTCCTGTCGCTTTCCCTCTGGCACGGTCGTCACCACACCCGGCGCCAGCGCCCTCCTGCGCGAGCACAACGTCGCTTTCGCCCCCCTGCTGGCCAAGCATCTGTCCGGCGACTGGGGCCAGGTGTCGGCCAACGATGCCCAGGCCAACGAGACAGCCTTGAGCGAGGGTGGCTACGTCCTCTCCAGCTACCCCGTGGGCGACCAGACAGTGTGGGTCATCACCGATGCGGACCGGTCGGTGACGACCTTTCTGCTGCCCAGCGAGTACTGACCATGCCCGCCTCACGCTATCCCGTTCCCCTCGACGCGGGGGTCGCCCGCCTCGTCCAGCAACTGGACGACGACCGCCGAGAAGCCTTCGAGGAGCGCGCCGGCATCCTCGAGTTCGACGCCAAGCTGCCCCGCCTGGAAGCCGAGCGGCAGGCCCTCGTGCAGACCTTGGCCCGTTACGGCTTCCCCGGCTCGCCGGACGTCCGCCTGCTGCAGGTCGAAGTCGGCGGCGCCACCCAGTGGCTGCTGTCCGGCAACGAGATCGCCGCCCGCCGCGTGCTGGCCGCCCGAGGGGCCGGCGAAGTCGTCGAGGTCGATCTCGCGAACACGCTGCACAGCCAGTTCGGCGGCCTCGCAGTGCTGGCGCTCTTCCCGTAGCCCGCCTGCCGGCGTCGTCCGGCGCCGAGTTCTGCAGCGAGAACCGGCAATCGACCGGGCGGCCGTCTGGCCTGCACCGGGAACAGGCCTCGTCCTTGAGCCATCGCCAGCCTCGGCCCGGGTTTCGGCCACACCCGCGTAGCTGCGCTGGCGCCGGACACGCGGATTTCAACGGCGCGGCGCTTTCCAGCCGCATCCCTTGCCTTGAGCGGCGTGTGCCATTGCGGCCGGTTTCATCAGTCCGCGTGCCGACTTAGCGAAAAAAAGACGACTTCCAAACAGCCCCGTAGCGAGTTCGGCCGTGCGCCACCCGCCTCCACCAGCCGCCCCGGTTCCCTGCCGGGCGCGGCTTTCTTTTTTCCCGTCTTCAAAGAGGCCCACCATGACCCAGAAGAAATTCGTCTTCACCAACCGCAACCTCCACGCCCTGGCCACCCACGACCCGAACTCGGCCTCCAAGGCGACCGAGTACTCCGACCAGACCGTCGCCGGCCTGAAGATGATCGTCGGCACCGGCAGCAAGCGCTTCGCCTTCAGGTACCAGACCGTGGGCGGGCGCAAGCGCTACGCACCGCTGGGCACCTTCCCGGCCATCGACGTGGCCGAAGCCCGCCGGCTCGCGCTGGAGATGCGCGCCATCGTCGATCGCGGCGGTGACCCGCTGGAAGACCGCGACCGCGTGAAGGCGATGCCGACGTTCCGCGAGTTCGTGCGCCAGGAGTACCTCCCCTACGCCTACCAGGCCAAGCCCGGCTCTGCCCACGACGACGAGTCGAAGTTCCGGCTCCACCTCGAACCCAAGTGGGGCGCCCTGCGCCTGTGCGACATCGGCACCCGCGACGTGCAGATGCACCACGCGGCGATGCGCCAGAGCCACAGCGCGGGCACGGCCAACCGCCACCTCGCCCTCATCTCGGCGACCTTCCGCAAGGCGCTGGAGTGGGGCCGGGTGGACCGCAACCCGGCCGCGGGCGTCAAGGCGTTCCGCGAGGAAAACCAGCGCCAGCGCTTCCTGACGTCCGACGAGATCGGCCGCCTCTTCGCAGCGATGGAGGCCGAGCCGAACCAGACCGCCGTGTCGGCGCTGAAGCTGGCCCTGTACTCAGGGGCTCGGCGCGAGGAAGTCCTGCAGGCCCGCTGGGAGCACGTTGATCTTCATGGCGGTCAGTGGTGGCTGCCCAAAACCAAGAGCGGCCGAGGGCGCTACATCGCCTTGTCGGACGAGGCCAAGGCGCTGCTCACCTCGCAGTCCAGCCTCGGCACCTCGCCGTGGGTCTTCCCGGGACGCTTCGGCGACAAGCCGCTCAACAACCCGCGCAAGACCTTCTGCCGGGTGCTGGCTGCCGCCGGGGTCGAGCACCTGCGCATCCACGACCTGCGCCACTCGTTCGCGAGCCTCGCGGTCAATGCCGGCGCGACCCTCTACGAGGTGCAGGACCTGCTTGGCCACAGCTCCAGCGCTATGACAATGAGATATGCTCATCTAGCAGACGCCGGACGTAAACGGGTCGTGGGCAAGGTCGGCGCGGTCGTCACCGCGGCCGTGCGGCAGGCGGCGGGTGACGAGGAAGACAAGGCGGCCTGACCACCCCTGCGGCAACAAGAACCCCGAACGGCCCCACAGCCGTTCGGGGGTTCGCGCTGGATTTTTTTCTCGGCACGACTCGCCGTCCCGCCGCTGGAGTCGCAACTACCCCCGCCGCTGCGCGTAAAAGGCGCAACAAGGGCGATCCCCCACCGACGCCTGGGGTCGGATCACCTGCACCGGGCAAGCGGGCTAGACGAGGCGAAAAACCGCCTGTCTGCCGTGGCGGGAAGAGACTGCACCGCGGGAACGACACGACGCGCGGCCGCCGGTTCGTGGAGGGCCGTACAGCGACGTCGTCGCGCGGGGCTGCGCCGCGCCGCGACCTCCGGCGCACTCGGGGTCGGCTTTCCCCCACCGGGCTACCGCGCTCCCCCACCACTTCCCCCTGCACCTGCGCCGGCCACGCGTTGGCACGCCTGGGCTTTCCCCTCTCACCCCAGTTTTCCCAGACCTCCGCCGGGGGGCGGCTGGCAGCCACCCCTGTCGGCAACAGGCCATTGTCTTCCCCTCCGGTAGCCCGACCATGTTCCCGCCTGACCTCGACCTCTCCTTGCGCACCTTCACTTCGCCCCCCACGACCACCGGACCAGTCCGTTTCGACTGGCTGCAGGCTGTCGTCCAGATCGCGGGGCGGTCGAAGGCGCTCCACGTTGCAGTCCTTCTCGCCTGGCTCGCTGCGCACCGGGGCAGGCCAGACGTCAGGGTGACCCGCCGACACATGGCCTTGTGGTCGCTGTCGCGGGACGCCTGCGGCGATGCGCTGCGCCTGCTCAGGGGGCACGGGCTGGTGCTGGTGTGGTCGGCGCCAGGACGTGCGCGTGTCGTCGTCCTGACGGAGCCGGGCAGCGACACGCCCTTGACGATCTCCTGACAGCAAGAACCCCGAACGGCATCGCGGCCGTTGGGGGTCTTGGTCTGCCTCATGCCCCGGCCGAGGCTGCAGGAACGCTACATCCCTCCGGCTGTCAGGCGGAACAGACCGGCCTCCTGCTGCACCCGACCCAACTCTTCCAGCGCCCCCAGCACCGACTGAACGCTGACCGTGGGCGAGCGCTTGAACTGCGTCGCGATGGCCTCGGCGGAACGCGCGCCGCCCTGCAGGCTGGCGAGCACGGCGGCGACCTGCTCGCGCATGCTCTTCGGCCACGCGGCCTTGCCGACCGGCTTGGCCTTGGCGTCGGGGGGCGCGGCCTCTTCCTCGCCCACCTCGATCTCGACCTGCTCCACCGGGCTGACCGTGCCTGCGCCGTGGGCGGGGTTCTGGTAGTCCGGCCGCAGCCAGCGCACCTGTCCCTTGGCTTCTTCCGCTGCGCGGGTGGCATTGAGGGCGACAAGGCGGAAAAGCAGTTCTTCCTCAGCCTCCGCCTGCTCGTCGGGCTTGTCCGGTAGCGGCGTGGTGGCGCCGGGCTTGCCCACGAGCTTGGCGGCCAGATCGTCCCAGCCGTAGGCGGCGAACACCGCGCGATCCAGCTCGTCGTGCAGCTCGCGCAGCACCGACACCAGCCCGTGCTCGTGGATGAGCTTTTCCTTGGCGGTCAGCGCCTCGCCGCTGCGCAGCTTTTCGAGGACGTTGTACATGCCCGTCAGTGTCACGTCGGCGTGGGCGGCCTGCTGGCGCTTGCGGTGGGCGTCGATCTGCTCGGCGAGCTGGCGGATGCCGTCAGCCTGGGTGTTGGTGGGCCGCGGGAAAGGGAACTTCTCCAAGCACATCGTCTTGACGTAAACCGAGTCGTTGCCCACTCCGAGCCAACTACCGGCCCTGAACGACCAGAGAACATGCAGACGGCTGCTCAGTACGCCCAGTACAACTGCGTCTTGAACTGCAAGGTTGATTAGCTTGTTGTCCGGCAGAATATCGGCGTCAAGAAACTGGAAGAGCCGATGCTTCGACGTTTCAACCGTGGAGATGTAGCGTGCCGCGCCATGCGCCATAACCCTCCAGTCCTTGCGGGCCTCGCCGAACAGCCACCAATTCTCGCGGTAAGTCGCTCGGTTGTTCTGGTCGCGCTCCGGTTTCACCCGTTCTAGCACCCACTGGTACGCAGCTGGGTACTCCGCTCTAACCCTTTCAGCCGATAGCCCATAAAAGTCAATCACCATGACTCCGCGCGGCCGGTTGGTAAGGTCTCGGCCATTGCGGTACTCACGAATGTGTTGATCAAGGCCCGGCACAACACCTAACCCAAGTTGCAGCCCCTCGGCAGGCGTGACAATGAAGCCAGCCCCATGCAGCTTCACTCCGGGCGAACTTACGCCCGCGTTGGCCTTGAGCGCTCGCGCGCTGGCAATGTCCGCACCGATCGTCAGGTCAGCGAAAATCCGCCCGCGGCGCTCCTGCAGGGTCACCTCGACTTCGTCCTGCCGCGTTTCCGTCTCGTCCGTTACCGTTAAACGACGCCCTTCCTCGACACCAGCCTGCCCAACTGTCATCGCAATACGCACCGCCGCCCCGTCTGCGGCATCCACCCAGGGGTGATCGGGGATCGCGAAGGCCAACGACAGCGGCGGCTTGGCGTCGAGTTGGGCCTGCACCACACGTCGGTTAAACGTCTGGCGGATGCTGTTGGTGGTGATGAAACCGAAGCGCTGGGCTTGCCCGGCACGCACCGCGTCACCAGCCATGTGCCACCAGTACATGACAAAGTCGGCCGACTCGGGCACTTGCTTCCAGGTGCCGCGCACCGCGTCCACGTAACCGTCCCCAAGGGCGCGGCGCATGGTGGCCGCACCGATGAACGGCGGATTGCCCACGATGTAGTCCGCCTTCGGCCACTCGGCCTTGCGGGAGTTGAGGTAGCGCACCTGCTCGACCCGGGCGGCCTCGTCCGGAACGGGCTCGCCGGTCACCGGGCTAACCTTGTAGGTCACGCCATCCCAGCACGTCAGCGGCTTGCCGTCGTCGCCCGTGACCACCTCGACGCCATCGTACGCAATGAGGGCATCTCGGTTCTCGATGTTCTTGAAGTCGCGCAGCACCGGCTCCGGCGGGTTCACGCTGCCGTGGGTGCGGAAGTGCCACTGCAGGTAGCCGATCCACAGCACGAGTTCGGCGATGCGCGCTGCCCGCGGGTTGATCTCGAGGCCGAGGAACTGGTGCGGGTCCACCGTGACCCCTTCCAGGGCCAGCAAACCTTGGGATTCGCCCAGGTCGTGCAGCAGGTTGAGCACTTCGCCTTCGAGGCGCTTCAGGTGCTCCAGGGTGACGTAGAGGAAGTTGCCGCTGCCGCAAGCCGGGTCAAGCACACGCAATTCGCACAGGTTGCGGTGGAAAGCCCGCACTTCCTCCACGGCCTCCTTGTGCTTGCCCTGCTGCTCGTAGGCGAGCGCTGCGACCTGCACCTCGCGCCACTCGGCCCGCAGGGGCTCAACGACGGTGGGCAGCACAAGACGTTCGACGTAGGCACGCGGGGTGTAGTGGGCGCCCAACTTGTGGCGCTCGCGCGGGTCGAGGGCGCGTTCGAGCAGGGTGCCGAAGATCGCCGGCTCCACGAAGCGCCAGTCGGCCCGCGAGGCGTTCAGCAGTAGCTCAAGCTGGTCGCGGTCGAGCGGGATGGCGCTGGCGTCGGCGAAGAGACCGCCGTTGAAGCGCAGTACCTTCTCTTCGAGGATCGGCGAAAAGCCGCCTGCGTTCATGCTCTGCCACAGGCTTTCGAGCATCGGCGCGAAGTTGGCGGGCTTGGTCTGCAGGCGCTCCAGCAACTGCGTGAAAGCTCGGTCGGGCAGCAGGCCGACGTCCTCCGCGAACATCGTGAAAAGCGCCCGCATCAGGAAGCTGGCGACCTTCTCGGCGGGGTGGTCTGCGGCCTCCAGGGACTTCGCCAGCGACGCGAGCTGGTCGGCGATCTGGCGGGTGACCCGCGCAGACTGGCGCGAGGGGTCGAGGGTCAGGGGGTCGAGCCAGACCGCGCGCAGGCGCTGGCGGACGTCTTCCTTGCGCAGGTCTTCCAGCCGGATGCGGTGGCTCTGGGGGTCGGGGAACGGCGTGTAGGTGGCGCCGGAGCGGCTGAACTCGGCGTAGAGCTCGATGTTGCGGCCGACGTCCACGACGAGGATGAAGGGCGGGCGTCCCTCGTCGGCGGGCAGCGCGCGGACGTACTGGTCGGCCTGGTTGTGGGCGCGCAGCATCGCCTTGTCCCAGCCGCTGGTGTCGAGGGTCTTGCCGGTCTGCTTCGCCTCCAGCACGAAGGAGCCGCGGCGGTAGAGGTCGATGAAGCCGTTGTTGCTGGTGCCGTCAGGCTGGCGGATGACGACGCGGCGCTCGAACACGTAGGCGTTGTCGCGGGTGTCGTCGCCTGCGGGGTCGGGCGTGGGCAGGCCAAGCAACGCGCACAGCTCGGTCAGAAAGAGCTGGTAGTTCGCACGCTCGCTGCCGCCAGCGGCGCTCCAGCGCTTGAGGAAGAGGTCGATCCCGTTGTCTGCTTCTGCCACCGCCGTGTCACCTAGAACCAAAGGGCGACATCTTAACCTTCTGGCATGGTTTGGCGGCTGCCCAGTGCCAGCCAAGTGACAACCTCGGGCAACAGACGCCACCTTTGACGCGCAAGGAGCCAAAGGTGGGAGCAAACCAGAGTTGATCAAAAAAAAGCCCTCAGTTCGAGGGCTTATTGATGTAGGTGAGAGGAGACACCGTTCGCTGCAAGACCCGCTGTTACTGCTGCCAGAGTACCTACAACTGCTTTACCTACTGCGAACATGACTGCCGAAAAAGTAATAATATTATCCATACCTGCTCCCTTCACTAAACTTGAGATAACTGTTTGAACAACCGAGAACTCACCAACAACCAGCGTGAGAATCCAACAGATCACAAAAAGGACAGCAGATCGGTTCAGCAGCGACGGATTCGAACCGCCCTCACCCCCGAAGCTTTAAGTTATATTAAGTATAAATTAATTTGATCGCTTTGTCAAGCACAAAACCGATCTCCTGACAAGATCCTCGCTCGCAAAAAAGGTCGGACCCGACAATGCCCCGGCCCGCGGAGTTTGACTCGCGTGAACGTAAAAACGCCGACCACATGGATCGGCGTTTTTACTTGGCATTTCTTGGTGGCCAGTCGCGGAATCGAACCACGGACACGCGGATTTTCAATCCGCTGCTCTACACCACACCCAGACTGATCACAATACACAATAAACCTTTTTATCAGTCACTTACACTCGGCAATCACCCCAACAAGATTGACCTCCATACCTCATTTTCGCCCCACAATGTAACCCCAGCGTTACCCCGTAGTATGATTGCTCACGCATTCGACCGGGGACGAAACGATGACCGCCACGCTGAACTTCACCAAGACTGCTCTTGAAGCGCTACCCCTTCCCGCCGCCGGGGCCAGGGTCGAGTACCAGGACTCGAAGACACCTGGACTCAGGCTGCGCGTAACGTCGTCAGGCGTTAAGACGTTCTGCATTTTCAAGCGAACCAAGTGCGGACAGCCGGAGCGGATCACCCTCGGCCGCTTCCCTGAACTCACGGTCGAGCTTGCACGCAAGGAGGCAGCGAAGGTGCTCGCAACGATTGCGTCAGGGGCCAACCCAGCCGAGACGAAGCGAGCTTTGAGGGCAGAACACACCTTCGGGGATTTGTTCCAGCAGTACATGGAGCGTCATGCCCGACCGCGTAAGGCCACCGCGAATGAAGACGAACAGCGCTACACCCAGTACCTCTTGAAGCCCTTGGGGTCGAAGCGACTCTCTCAGGTCACGCGCCAGCAGATAGCTACAATCCATTCCGACATCACGCGCGATGGGCATCCGGCGGTGGCAAACCGGGTGCTGGCTCTCGTGTCGTCTATCTTCGGGCGCGGCGTGGAGTGGGGTATCACGCAGGTCAACCCCGCCTTGGGAATTCGGCGCAATCCTGAGAAGAGCAGGGATCGCTTCCTTCAGACCGACGAGCTGCCAAGATTTTTTGCCGCCCTTGAAGAAGAGACGAACCCGATGCTCCGTGACTTCTTTCTCGTCGCCCTTCTTACCGGCGCAAGGCGTGCCAACGTCCTGGCCATGCGGTGGGACGAAGTCAGCCTTTCGGAAGGCGTTTGGAGAGTCCCCAACACGAAGAACAACACACCGCAGAACGTCCCCCTGACGGGCGAAGTGCTACGAATCCTCAAGGAACGTAAAGCCAACTCAACCGCATCGGAAGCCGAATTTGTCTTTCCGGGCACAGGCAAGACCGGACATCTGGTCGAGCCGCGAAAGGGCTGGGAGCGCGTGCTTGAACGCGCGGGACTCCAGAACCTGCGAATCCACGACCTTCGCCGCACGCTTGGCAGTTGGCAGGCGAAAACGGGCGCATCGCTCACGGTGATCGGCAAGAGCCTGAACCACAAGAGCCACCTCACCACGACAATTTACGCACGCTTGGACATGGACCCTGTGCGGGATTCAGTCGAGAAAGCAACGGAAGCCATGCTCCAGGCGGGGAAGAAAGCAGCCAAGTAAGCCCCCGAGTGGGCTTTGTCCCTCACTCCCTCTCGGCCAGTATCCATACGCTGCGGTATCCTTGGCGGGCTTTAGACTCGCAACGCATATCGGTCTTCTCATGGATCACACAGCGCACAACAAGATCGTCAGTTTCATCTGGTCCATCGCGGACGACTGCCTCAGGGATGTCTTCGTGCGCGGCAAGTACCGCGACGTCATCCTCCCGATGTTCATCCTTCGCCGCTTGGACTGTGGGTTAGAGCCTAGCAAGGAAGCGAACCTCCTAGAGCACCGCTTCCAGCGTAGAGACGCCGAGATGACTGATCTAGGACCTCATTGCTCAGGCGTTCTGCACGACTTGACCGAGATGTGCGTCTTCTACGAGATCATCTTCAGCCCCCAAAGAGCGCAAAACCCAGGATGAGCTCACTCACAGCGCCCAAAGGACGAAACCCTGTCCATCCGCACCTTGGCGGACATCAAGCAACTACCGCGGATGAGTGCAGAAAAGGACGCCGCTCCATCGCATCAATGATGGAAGTATTGGCCCTGAACAACGCGCACAAGCATGGCTTGAAGGTGGACGAGCGGTTCACGGAAATGAAAAAGGGACGCGATGGAGCTCATTGACAACATCAGTCGCCTTCTCGGTGACGACCTGAAGCAAACCCTCAAGCCCGGAGCGCGATTGAAGATCGCCGCCTCCTGTTTTTCGATGTATGCGTTTGAGGCACTGAAGCCCGAACTGGAGAAGATAGAGGAGCTGAATTTCATCTTCACCTCACCCACTTTCGTCGCCGATGAAGTGACCGACAAGATCCGCAAAGAACGCCGGGAATTCCACATCCCCAAGGTCGATCGAGAGCGAAGCCTGTACGGCAGTGAGTTTGAAATTCAGTTGCGTAACAAACTTACCCAGCGTGCGATTGCCAAGGAGTGCGCCGACTGGATGCGTCGCAAGGCCCGGTTCAAGAGCAACCGGACGAAGGCTCCCATGCAGCAATTCGCATGCGTGCAGTCTAAGGCTGGCGGCAGCGACAACACTGCCTACATGCCGCTGCATGGCTTTACGGCCGTCGATCTGGGATACCAGCAAGGCAACGCAGTGTCGAACCTCGTGAACAAGATGAACGAGCCGACTTTTGCCGCAACCTACCTTAGCCTGTTCGACCAGATCTGGAACAACCCCGAAAGGTTGGAGGATGTAACGCAGCAGATCTGCGATCACATCGCCTCTGTCTATCAGGAGAATTCACCCGAGAGCATCTACTTCCTGATGCTCTACAACATCTTCAGCGAGTTCCTCGACGACATTGACGAGGACGTACTGCCCAACGATCGCACGGGCTACCAGGACACACAGATCTGGCAGAAGCTATTCAATTACCAGAAGGATGCGGCCACCGGCATCATCAACAAGCTCGAAACCTACAGCGGCTGCATCCTGGCCGACAGCGTGGGCTTGGGCAAGACCTTCACGGCGCTGGCGGTGATCAAGTATTACGAACTGCGCAACCGTTCAGTGTTGGTTCTTTGCCCGAAGAAGCTCGCGGATAACTGGCTCAACTACAACCGCAACCTGAAGACGAACATCTTCGCCAAGGATCGGTTCAGCTACGACGTGCTGTGCCATACCGATCTGAGTCGCACCAGCGGTGAATCGTTTGGCACACCGCTCAACCGCATCAACTGGGGCAACTACGACCTCGTGGTCATCGATGAGTCGCACAACTTCCGCAACAACGATGCCTACAAGGACAAGGAGACGAGATACCAGAAGCTGATGAACAAGGTCATCCGGGAAGGCGTCAAGACCAAAGTGCTGATGCTCTCGGCCACCCCGGTTAACAACCGCTTCAACGATCTGCGCAACCAGTTGGCCTTGGCCTACGAAGGCGAATCGGAAAACCTCAGCAGACTGCTTAAAACCAGCAAGAGCGTGGAGGATATCTTCCGAGGCGCACAGGCCGCCTTCACCGTATGGTCAAAGCTGCCGCCAGAGGAGCGCACAGCCCGCGCCATTCTGGACTCACTGGATTTTGATTTTTTCGAACTGCTGGACAGCGTGACCATCGCACGCTCACGAAGGCACATCCAGACCTTCTACGACACGAAGGACATCGGCCAATTCCCCGAGCGCCGCAAGCCGCTTTCCTTCCATTGCCCGCTTACCCAGCGCTCGGACGTGTTGGGTTTCAACGAGATTTTCGAGCAGCTTTCACTGCTGAAGCTCTGCGTCTATACGCCAGCAGCCTACATCCTTCAAAGCCGGGTCAGGAAGTACATCGACCTTTACAACGCCCAGTCGGGTGACAAGAAGGAAAACCTCAGCCTGTACGGTCGCGAGAAGGGCCTGCAGGCACTGATGACCACAAACCTGCTCAAGCGTCTGGAAAGCTCGATCGAATCGTTCCGGCTGACCTTGCGATCCCTGCGTGGCAATCACGCCAACACACTGGCAACCATCCGCAGCTTCAATGAAGGTGGAGGTGTCGCCGCTGGTTCTTCTGAGGTAGCCGACCTCTCCGAAGTCCTGGAAAACCTGGACGCCGAGGATGACGATCTGTCGATCCTGAACGGTGGGGAGATTGGTGGCAAGGTCAAGATCAGCCTGGCCGACATGGACTTGCCCTCCTGGGAGCATGATCTGAGCGTTGATCTGCAGATCATCGATGACCTGCTGGCCTCGATGGACAAGATCACCCCCGAGGACGACGCAAAACTGCAGCACCTGAAAGCGCAGGTGCTCGACAAGATCGCCAGCCCGATCAACCCCGGCAACAAGAAAATCATAATCTTTACGGCTTTCGCCGACACCGCCGATTACCTCTACGCCAACCTTGCGCCGGAGCTGCTGGCGCAACGGCAACTCCACAGTGCCAAAGTCACGGGAAGCGGCGCCCCCAAGTCCACGCTCAAGAAGAGCTACGACTTCCAGGAACTTTTGACGCTTTTCTCGCCACGCTCGAAAGAGAAAGCGCTTGTTCTCCCACAAGAGCCCGCAGAGATCGACTTGTTGGTCGGTACGGACTGCATATCCGAAGGCCAGAACCTTCAGGACTGCGACTACCTGATCAATTACGACATCCACTGGAACCCGGTCCGCATCATTCAGCGCTTCGGGCGTGTAGACCGCATTGGCTCGCCCAATGCCAGCATCCAGTTGGTGAACTACTGGCCCGACATCTCGCTCGACGAATACATCAATCTGAAAGAGCGGGTTGAGAACCGGATGATGATTGCCGACGTGACGGCGACCGGCGACGACAACGTGCTTTCCGCGCAGGCCAACGATGTCACCTACCGCAAGGAACAGCTGCGCCGCCTGCAGGAAGAAGTGATCGAGCTGGAAGACCTCAAAACCGGCGTATCGATCACCGATCTCGGGCTCAACGACTTCCGCATGGACTTGCTGAACTACGTGAAGGCACATGGCGAACCCAGCCATGTACCTAACGGTATGCACGCCGCCGTGCCTGCAAATCCTGCCTTGGGTCTGGAGCCGGGGGTGATCTTTGCCTTGCGCAACCGCAACCCCGAGGTCAACGTCAATCAGCACAACCGGCTGCACCCGTACTACCTCGTTTACATCGGGTGCGACGGCACTGTCATCAATGATCACACGGAAGTCAAGCGCCTGCTGGACCTCGTGCGCAGCGGCTGCAAGGGTCACACAGAACCCATTCCCATCGCCTGCCAATCCTTCAATAAGGAAACGAGCGATGGAAGGAACATGGAAAGCTACTCGGAGCTGTTGAGCAAGGCCATCAGCTCGATGATCGCGGTGAAGGAAGAGAAGGACCTGGACAGCCTCTTCAGCGGCGGCAAGACCACCGCCCTGACCAATACCATCGGCGGCCTGGAAGACTTCGAACTCATCACCTTCCTTGTGATTCAGGAGGCCGCATGAGCGAATCTCCAGCCCCGCATCCAGCGCTGATCAACTACCCCAGGCAAGCCACGTTCGGGCGCGTACTGCCCAAGAACAAAATTTACGAGCACAGCGGGGCCAACACACGCCTGAAGGATCTGTTCGTAGAGCAGGTCGAACAGATTGTGTGGCAGTACAAGCTTGCGCCAGAAACCATCAACCTCCCCGCCAGGCCCGGCGTGCCGGAAGTACAGGTTTTTCGCATCGTGCTGAAAACGGGCGAACTATCCGTGGATGTACTGAAGTGCATCGACGGTGCCGTGCAGTTTCCCATCGTCTTTGAACTGGAGTACGGGGGAAAGATCAAGGTCATCGCTGCCCACAAGCGGCCCAGCGAGGCGGATGCCAGCAGATGGGTGCTCGGCGACTATTTTTCGACGGCTTGGATACCAGCCAACAACCCGCGCGGTGATATGCCCATGGTGCTGGACCTGGCAGGGCTCTACGAGGCCTTGCTACAAAGGCTGATTCCGCTGTCCCTCCGTGACCACGAAAGCTTTACCGCCTTGGTCGAACGCCTGGAGGGCGTGAAGGCCAAACAGCGCGAAATCGAGAAGGTACGCGCAAGGCTGGCGAAGGAAAAGCAATTTAATCGCAAAGTAGAGATCAACGCCATTTTGCGACAGCTGAACAACGAACTTCAGGAGCTTACCGTATGAGCGATGCGATCGTTCCACAGCTTACCGCCCGCTTTGACGAACTCAGTCAGCGCCTGCCGGATGAAGGCATCGAGTTCTGGTTTGCGCGCGACCTCATGGAAGCTTTGGGTTATGCCCGCTGGGAGAACTTCATCACCGCCATCAGGCGAGCGATTGAATCTTGCAAATCAACGGGTTATGACGAATCTGACCATTTTCGTGGCGTCACGAAAATGGTCAGGCTCGGCAGCGGCGCAGAGCGGTCGGTGGACGATTTCATGCTGACCCGCTACGCCTGCTACCTCGTCGCCCAGAACGGTGATCCGCGCAAGCAGGCCATCGCCTTCGCCCAGAGCTATTTCGCCGTGCAGACGCGCAAGCAGGAGCTGATCGAAGACCGCATGCGCCTGCAGGCGAGGCTGGAAGCGCGTGACCGCTTACGTGAGTCGGAGAAAACCCTCTCGCAAAACATCTACGAGCGAGGCGTCGACGACGCCGGATTTGGCCGAATCCGTGCACAAGGCGATTCAGCCTTGTTCGGCGGCAACACCACGCAAATGATGAAGAACAAATACGGCATTGTGCAGACACGCCCCCTGGCGGATTTTCTGCCCACGCTCACCATTGCGGCCAAGAACCTGGCCACGGAAATGACCAACCACAACGTCATGCAGGCTGACTTGCAGGGTGAGCGCGCCATTACCCGTGAGCATGTACAGAATAACCAGAGCGTGCGCGACATGCTCGGTCAACGCGGCATCAAGCCCGAACAACTACCCGCAGAAGAAGACATCAAAAAGCTGGAGCGGCGAGTGAAGTCGGACGAAAAGAAAATCGAAAAACAATCCGGCAAACTGCCAAAACCGGTTCAAGAGAATTGATATGGAAAAACTGAAAATGCATTCGCCTGATCTGACGCAGGACAACATCGCTCGCCTTCGTGAGCTGTTTCCCGGTTGCGTGACCGAGGCAAAATCCGAAGACGGAAGCGTGAAGTTGGCCGTGGATTTTGATCAGCTGCGACAAGAGCTATCGGGATCAGTCGTTGAAGGGCCGCAGGAACGCTATCACCTGAATTGGCCGGGCAAGCGGGAAGCCCTGCTGACGGCCAATGCGCCGATTGCCAAGACGCTGCGACCCAGCCGCAACGAAAGCGTCGACTACGACTCTACCAGGAACCTCTTCATCGAAGGCGACAACCTGGACGCACTGAAGCTACTGCAAGAGACCTACCTTGGAAAGGTCAAGCTGGTCTATATCGACCCTCCGTACAACACCGGAAAAGATTTCATCTACAAGGACGACTTCAGCACCGACGTTGGTGACTACCTGCAGCAGTCCAGTCAAACCGATTCAGAAGGCGGTCGTTTGGTCGCCAACACCGAGGCAAACGGTCGCTTTCACTCTGACTGGCTGAGCATGATCTACCCGCGATTGAAGCTCGCACGCAATCTGCTGCGAGACGACGGCGCGATCCTGATCTCAATCGACGACAACGAGGCCGATAACCTTCGCAAGATATGCGACGAAGTCTTTGGGGAAGAAAACTTCGTGGGCCAGATTGTCTGGCAGCGGTCCAAGAAGGGCGATTCAAAGCTGATCGCCAAAGTCCACGAGTACATCCTCTGCTACGTCCGTGACAAGGACTCGGTACTCGTCAATGGACCCTGGCGCCGTCCGAAGGAAGGTGCCGATCAAGTGCTGGCAAAGTATGCAGAGCTGCGAGCCAGCCTGGGAACCAACCACGAGGCTATCCGGGCAGAAATGCAGGCTTGGTACAAGCAGCTTCCGAGCGACGATCCTCGCAAGGCCCACAAGCACTACAACTGGTCTGATGACCGCGGGCTGTACTTCGCCGCTGACTTTGCAGGTCCGGATGACGGCCGTGAGTCTCGGCCACGCCACGACATCCTGCACCCAGTCACCGGCAAGTCGTGCAAGAAGCCGTCAACAGGTTGGCGGTGGGACGAGGAAAAGACCAAATGGGCTCTTGCGCAGACCCCTCCACGCATTCACTTTGGGCCTGACGAGACGACGATCCCGACCCGCAAAAGCTACCTGTTTGAAATCGACAGCGAGCCATACTCGTCCGTGTTCTATCGGGACGGACGTTCTGCGACGCTGGAAGTTGAAGAGCTTGTCGGCAAAGGCTGGTTTCCTTTCCCGAAGAACACCGATGTCCTAACCGAGTTGATCGAGCTGGTCACCAAGCCCAACGACATCATTCTTGACTTCTTTGCTGGTTCAGGCAGTACAGGGCATGCGGTCATGAAAGTGAATCAGGCGCACGGGTCCAAACGACGATTCATCCTGGTACAGATTCCCGAGGAAACAGGGCGTACGGGCTACGCGACGATTGCCGACATCACGAAAAAGCGTCTGCGAGAGGTCGGCAAGAAGATCACCTCTGGCGGCGTCATCGGTGCCGGGGACATCGGCTTTCGAGCGTTGAAGATTGATTCATCGAACATGGCCGACATCTTCTATTCACCCGATGCGTTGGAGAACTCCAACCTCGATATGTTCGTTGACAACATCAAGCCTGATCGCACTCCTGAAGACCTGTTGTTCCAAGTAATGTTGGATTGGGGCGTCGATTTGTCTTTGTCTATCATCAAGCAAACCATCCAAGGAAAAGAAGTCTTTTTCGTCGATGGCAATGCACTGGTCGCTTGCTTCGATGCCCACAGTGGCATCGATGAAGGCTTCGTCAAGGAGCTGGCGAAGCATCAGCCGTTGCGCGTGATGTTCCGCGATGCGGGCTTCAAGGACAGTGCCGTCAAGATCAATGTGGAACAGATTTTCAAGTCGCTCTCGCCGTCCACCGAAGTGAAATGCATCTAAGGGGTAGGCGATGAAACTTAAATTCAAGACACAGCCTTACCAAACAGCTGCCGTGCAGGCAGTAGTGGATTGCTTCAAGGGACAAACACCACAGCATGGCGGGGTTCGCTATCGCCTGGACCCCGGCGTGAAGAAGGCGGCACCGGCGAGCCCTCAATCTGCTCTCGATCTCGAAGTGGAAGCAGTCGCCGACCAGGAGGCTGCTTTCCGCAATGCCGACGTAACCTTGTCCGAGTCTGCACTACTGGACAATATCCAGCAGGTGCAGCGCTTGCAGAATCTGCCGGTATCTGCTGAGTTGGTTAAGACCAAGGTTAGCAAGCTCAATCTCGATATCGAGATGGAAACCGGCACGGGCAAGACCTACTGCTATATTAAGACGATCTTCGAGCTGAACAAGCAGTACGGTTGGAGCAAGTTCATTATCGTGGTGCCCAGCATCGCCATTCGTGAAGGGGTGGCGAAGTCGCTGGAAATCACGGCAGATCATTTCCTGGAGACGTACCAGAAGAAGGCTCGCTTCTTTATCTACAACTCCAAGGCGCTGCACCATCTGGAGAGCTTTTCGTCCGATGCGGGCATCAACGTGATGGTGATTAACGTGCAAGCCTTCAATGCAACGGGCAAGGACGCCCGCCGCATCTACGAAGAGCTGGATGGTTTCCACACGCGTAAGCCGATTAACGTGATCAGCGCCAATCGGCCCATCCTCATCCTGGACGAACCCCAGAAGATGGAAGGCGGCAAGACACTGGATTCGCTGGCCAATTTCAAGCCATTGATGGTGCTGCGCTACTCGGCCACCCACAAGACTACACACAACAAGGTCCACCGGCTGGACGCCCTGGATGCCTACAACCAGAAGCTTGTCAAGAAAATTGCCGTGCGTGGGATCTCGGTCAAAGGCTTGGCGGGTACCAACGCCTATCTCTACGTGCAAGGCATCGACGTTTTTACCAAGAAGCCACCCGAGGTGCGTGTAGAGTTCGAGCGGAAGTTCGAGAGCGGGATCATTAAGCCCGTAGTCAAGAAGCTATCCAGGGGTGACAACCTCTTTGTGTTGTCGAACGAGCTGGTCCAGTACCGTGGCTATGTGGTGTCCGACATCAACGCCATCACCGACACTTTGAGCTTCACCAACGGTGTCGAGCTGCAGGTAGGCGAGGCAGATGGCGACGTAAACGAAGCCGCGCTGCGCCGCATCCAGATTCGGGAGGCGATCAAGGCGCACTTCGACAAGGAACAAGCGCTGTTCCAGCAGGGCATCAAGGTGCTGACCCTGTTCTTCATCGACGAAGTCGCCAAGTACCGTGACTACACTGCAGCCGATGAAAAGGGCGAGTACGCCCGTGTGTTCGAAGAGGAATACCAGCTCTACCTTAACGAAGTGCTGGACCTGGACGAAACGGCCTACATCAAGCACCTAAAGGGTATTGCCGTTGAGAAGACCCACAGCGGCTATTTCTCGATCGACAAGAAGACCAAGAAGTTGGTCGACCCGGAGATGAGCAAGAAGGCCACCGAAGCCGACGATGTGGACGCCTATGACCTGATTTTGAAGGATAAGGAGCGCCTGCTGTCCCTGAGCGAGCCGGTACGGTTCATCTTCTCGCATTCGGCCCTGCGTGAAGGCTGGGACAATCCGAACGTGTTTGTCATCTGCGCCCTCAAGCACAGTGACAACACGATTTCCCGCCGTCAGGAAGTGGGGCGTGGTCTGCGCTTGTCGGTGAACCAGCATGGCGATCGGATGGATCACCCCTCCATCGTCCACGACATCAACGTGCTGACCGTGGTGGCGAGCGAGAGCTACAAGGACTTTGTGGCAGCCCTGCAAAAGGACATCAGCGAATCGCTGTCAGCTCGCCCACGTATCGCTGACAAGGCTTACTTCACCGGCAAGGTTCTCAACACCACGGAAGGTCCGATCACGGTTTCCGACGATCAGGCGACGGACATCGAGTTCTACCTGATCCAAAGCGGCTACGTCGACAAGAAGCGCAACATCACCGAGAAATACCATCAGGCCAGGAAGGACGGCACGCTGGCGGCGTTGCCGGACGAACTGCTGCCTCATGCCGAGCAGGTTTTCCAGCTGATCGACAGTGTGTTCAGCGAAAGCCAGATCATGCAGCCCGAGGATGGCCGCAAAGCGAAGAAGCTGGAGCCCAACGCCAACTTCGAGAAACAGGAGTTCAAGGCGCTTTGGGCCAGGATCAACCGCAAGGCCGCCTACACCGTTCAGTTTGATTCCAATGAGCTTGTCGCCAAGGCAGTCAAGGCCTTGGATGAACATCTGCACGTGGCGCCATTGCAGTACACGATCCAGCGTGGCGAGCAGTCTGCACAGGTCACTTACGACGGCATCAGGAATGGCGACGCTTTCGTCCTGAAGGTCACGGAAACCGAGCGGAACACCCATTCGATCCATTCGGCCGTGAAGTACGACCTGATTGGCAAACTGGCCGAAGGTACGCAGCTCACGCGGCGTACCGTGGCGGACATCCTGCGCGGCATCAACGTGGCCGTGTTTGCTCAGTTCAAATACAACCCCGAGCACTTCATTACCGAAGCCGTCCGGCTGATCAACGAGCAGAAGGCGACGGTGATCATCGAGCACCTCACCTACGATCCCGTGGCCGAGCAGTTCGACCTGGACATCTTCACGGCTGGGCAGACCAAACAGGACTTCAGCAAGGCCGGGGACAAGCTCCAGCGCCACATCTACGACTTTGTGCTGACTGATTCCAACATCGAACGTGAGTTCGTGAAGGAGCTGGACACCTGCACCGATGTGGTCGTTTACGCCAAGCTGCCGCGTGGCTTTCTGATCCCGACCCCTGTGGGTGACTACAACCCGGACTGGGCCATTTCCTTCAAAGAAGGGGCCGTCAAGCATGTGTACTTCGTGGCGGAAACCAAGGGCTCCATGTCGTCGATGAATCTCACGCCGATAGAGCAAACAAAGATCGACTGTGCCCGTAAATTCTTCGACGAGATCAACAAGAAATACGCGCCTGAGAACGTGAAGTACGACGTGGTGAACAGCTTCGGCAAGCTGATGGAGCTGGTGAAGTGACGGAGGACACCTGCAAAGAAGGATCGAATGCTGACCAGCCCCAAAAAAAGGGGCTGGACCTCAGCATCCGCTTCAAACATGTTGCGGAAGCCGATACGTCGATTGGGCCAATTTTTCTATTCCCTCTGCGGGTGTCTGATGTCAGTGAGTACGCCAAGCTGCCTGATCAACCTTCCACTGAGCGCATTCGAGGCTATCTGCCTTGCATCGCAAGCTTGTCAGCGGATATCTCGCTCGACAAAGAGCGTGTGGCGATTACTGCGGAGCAGCTAGAACAGCTGTCGGACGACGAAATTGAAACGCTTGCAGAGGCCTATGCCTTGTCGAGTGCATTCCGGGAGACACGGGAAGGTTCGATAGATCGAGCCCCCGTTGCTCGGAAGCCTGGAGAAGCTGCAACGGCTTACCTGGACAGGCTGCTTCGGCATGAAATTGAGGAGCAGGTGAAGCAGAGGCGCAAGATCATCGAATCCGCCTTGGGCTCGACACGGAGCATCTTCGATCAGGTGCGAAAGAGCAGCTTGGAGCTTGGTGATAGCTGGCGGCAACTGGAACGCCTGACCAAGGCAAGTACAATACAAAAAAATCTTGACCCAGCTTTTGAAACCAAATCGATAGTGTTCAGCAACCACATGGCTGAGCACACCGCACGGATAGCGGAGGAAAGAGCCGAAGACCGTGAGATGCTGAGGCTGACTGCAGAAACATCGGCCAAGTCAGCCAAGACGCTTCAGGAGCTTGCTGATGCGGCAAGCACGATGCTGGAAAAGCTCGATGAACGGGATGCGGACGCAAAGCGGACCACCAAAATTCAACTTTGGATCGCCGTTGGGTCTGTGCTTGTTTCAGCCCTACTGGCCGGGGCCTCCTTCGTTCAAGACCTTTCCAACAACGATTCTGGAGACAAATGGCAAGCAGCAGTGCTGAGCGAGCTGAAGACATCGAACGAGCGTGGAACCTCAAACCAGACTGAAAATCAGTCGTTCAGGAATGAAATGCAGCGACTCGCTGCGACAGTTGCTGAGCTGGAGGGCAGGGTCAGTGCTCGGTCCAACGAGACAAAGCAAGACGCTCAGGATCGGAAAAAATGAGGCGCGGCCCTGACGACATGACGAAATCTACGAAAAAGCCAACCCCGAAAGGTGGGCTTTTTCAAATTTGGCGCCCCCCGAGAGTCGAACTCGGCACCGACGGATTATGATTCCGCGGCTGTGGTCGGGTATGAGCCAGAGACCTCATATTTTACGCCCATGCGCCGCACCTTTTCCTCTTGGGAGAAGTGAGACAAGCCTTTACAAATACGCTGAAATCGAAAATGCTTAGCTTCCCCTTGATCAGACCATCAGCTCAATGATGTCATCCTCGTCTAGAAATTCGCGCTCTCGAATCGCGATGAGTGCTGTCATGGGCCAATACTCTCCAGAGTCTCTGTCCTCATAGACCACGACAGGAATTGTCAGCGACTCAAGACTATAGCCTGTCAAGCTGGAAATTATTTTGGCGTACCGATTGGGAATATAGTAATCCTCGGTCCAGCGCTCAACAACCTCCGGGGAAACGTTCAAGGTCAACGCCGCCTTCTCAGACCCTCCTAGCGCATCGATTGCCCAGTAAATGTCGTTGAACTGCACTGCGATGCGTAGATTGCCGGTGGCAGGATTGATCTCGACACTGCTGCCGAGCCTTTCCATTATTTTATTGGTTGAAATTGAGTTTTTCATGGCGCGGGGCGAATTTCCTGAACATCCATCTTTGCGAACTGTGCGAGCCTCTTTGCCAAATCGATATCAGCCACACGACGTGCTTTTATCCACGCATGGATAGTTCCATTCGACACGTTCAACAGATTGCTAGCCTTCGTCGGCCCACCCACTCGTTCAACCGCATCGCGGACTGGGTTTCTTATTATTATCATGATCTAAATCCTTTTTTGTGATTATTTTTTGTCATTTCCTATATTATATTTTAATTCAATTTTGAACATTTCTAGTCAAGCTCAGATCTGCAGAAATGGGTAGAAGGCCTGACTCGCTGGCCTTTCGCCGCCCACACTTGAATGAGGGCAGTTGAAATATTTTTTCAATTAACGGCACCGCCCTTGGTATAAGCATCATGTAATAAATATCAAGGAATTGCGATGCCAACCCCTATCTTTCAGGCGATACGCTCAGTTCTCATCGTGCTACTTGCAACGCTCACTAAAGTCGTAGTCGCCCACTTCGACAAGATGAATGAAGAGAAGCATTAGCCAGGGCGGGCCGATGCTCAAATAGAATGATCAAGTCCTTCTGCCCCGCAGCGCCACGAGCGTTTCGGGGCTTTTTGCATTTGGAGAACACACTATGGCTCACCTAGTCAGCACTATGGCCTACGCCAATGAAACGCCCTGGCATGGCCTTGGCAATCAGCTCCCGCCGAAGCAGCCGCTTGAGGTTTGGCTGCAGGCAGCTGGTTTCGATTGGAGCATCAAGGAAACCGACGTCCTCTTCAATGTGGCCGAGGAGAGCGGCTTCCACGTCAAACCACATCCCGAATCGAAGGTTCTATACCGGTCAGACACCTTTGCGCCTTTGTCCGTGGTATCGAACCGCTACAAGGTGGTTCAGCCTGCTGAAGTTCTTGAGTTCTACAGGGATTTGGTCTCTGCCGGTGGCTTTGAGCTGGAAACGGCCGGGGTTCTGAAGGGCGGCAAGAAGCTCTGGGCCTTAGCGAGAACGGGACAAGAGGTCATGCTGAAAGGCAACGACCACGTGAAGGGCTATCTGCTTCTGGCAACAAGTTGTGATGGGACGCTGTGCACGACCGCGCAGTTCACCTCCATTCGCGTGGTGTGCAACAACACCCTGCAGATGGCGGTCGGGGAACGAGGTGGGGCAGTGAAGGTTCCGCACTCCACCACCTTTGATCCGGAGCTGGTCAAACGGGAACTGGGGATTGGGGTCTCGGCCTGGGACGCCTTTATGACGTCCATCAAGCAGCTCGCTGACAGGAAGGTTCATAAGTTTGAAGCAATGAACTTCCTGGTCAACGTGCTGGGTGATCGTGATCTACCGCTTTCCGAGCAGAAAAACGAGAAGGCCTTGAACAACGTTTACGCCCTCTTCGCAGGAAGCGGCAAAGGCTCGGAGCTGACAGCAGCTTCTGGCACCGCTTGGGGATTGCTCAATGCTGTGACCCAGTACGTGGACCATGAAAAACGAGCGCGTAGTGCGGACTATCGGCTCGACTCCGCGTGGTTTGGGCAAGGGGCCAGCCTCAAGTCACGGGCGTTTGAGGAGGCAATGAAGCTGGCTGCGTGATCGCCCTTTCCACATCACGGAAGGAAGCCTGGTTCAACTTCGGTTGGCCAGGCTTCTTCACTTTGGAGGAAGCAACATGAGCAACATCATCCCGAAAGCGCCGGGCGCGACCGCGACGGTCAAGACCGCTAGGCCGAAAGCAGCACTTCGCCTCGTCAAGACAGAGAACCTGCCGCGCGAGGAATGGCTGGATGTTCGTAAGAATGGCATTGGCAGCTCGGACGCCGCTGCAGCTGTGGGCCTGAATCCTTACAAGTCTCAGCTCCAACTCTGGATGGAGAAGACAGGCAGAGATAAAAGTCTACCAGTCGTCGATCCAAACGACGAAGAGAGCCCGATGTACTGGGGAACGATCCTCGAACCCATCGTTGCCGCGCATTACACCAGGCGTACTGGCAACCGGGTCAGACGGATCAATGCCGTTCTCCAGCATCCTGACCCTGACAAGGCCTGGATGCTTGCCAACATCGATCGAGAAGTTGTCGGTGCAGGTGATGTCCAGATCCTTGAATGCAAGACCGCAGGCATCAACGGCGCAAGGCTGTGGAAGGAAGGCGTGCCGGAGTACATCCAACTTCAGGTTCATCACCAGTTAGCGGTAACGGGCAAGCGGTGTGCAGACGTTGCCGTGCTGATCGGGGGGCAGCAACTTGAAGTCCATCGTATCGAGCGCGACGAAGCCCTGATCCAAAATCTCATCCACTTGGAACGGGTGTTCTGGCATTTCGTTGAAACTGATACTCAGCCGCCCGCGGACGGTTCCGAGTCGGCTGACTTAGCCTTGCGCTGCCTATATCCAAATGACAACGGTAGCAAGATTGACTTCCGCGAGGACAGAAATTTGTCCGCCATTTTCGCGGACCTGGTGTCCGTTCGCGAGACGTTGTCCGCCCAAGAGAAGCTGGAAGCAAGGCTCAAACAACAGTTACAGCAAGCCATCGGCAATGCCAGCGGAGCGATCTTCGAAACCGGTGAAGTCAGCTGGAAGAAAGCCAAGGACAGCACCGTACTTGACGTTATCAAACTGCTGAAGGACCACCCTGAACTACTGCAGTCCTATGCCCTTGAGCGGATCGGCAGCCGACGCTTCATCTTCATCTGAGTTAAGCCCCCTTGCCAGAATGGCTTCTGTGTCGGCCTGGTAAGGGGCGTGTCCATTGCAAGGAGCAACACCATGATCAAAGGCCTCGCCATCACCCCTCCCGTCATCGGGCGAATCAGCATCGGCAAACTCGTCGAGAAGAACGGGAAGCGACTGCCGGAGAAGGACGACAGCTTCACACTAACAACGCAGGCGCAGAACAGGGACGGCTGGTTGTTGCATCCCCTTCACCAAAAACTGCTCGAGGAGATACCAAGCGGCAAGATTCGGGCGATTCCGATCACCCTGCTATTCAACGCACCAGACCTAAATCTGAGAGCGGAGTACAACGCCTTTGACAGGACAACGGGTCGCCCGATGTGTGTTGGCAATGGTGAAACCGCTAAGGGCATGACACCAGACGGCATCAAGGAATTTACCTGCCCGGCTCCCGATGGTTGCGAGAAGGGTCGGAAATTCGGTTGCAAGCCCTACGGAAGGCTCAACGTCCAGATCGATGGACAGGACGACGAACTCGGCAGCTTCATCTTCCGGACCACGGGCTTCAACTCGATCCGCACCCTGTCGGCAAGGCTGACCTACTTCGAGGCAGTGAGCGGAGGTCGGACCCGCTACTTACCGCTCCAGTTGAAGTTGCGCGCAAAAAGCACGACTCAATCCCATCGAGCGCCGGTGTTCTACGTTGATATTTCATTGCGAGACGGGGTAAGCCTGACTGAAGCCATCACCCAAGCCAAGGACAAGGCAAAACGGCATCAAGAGGTAGGTGTGAATATTGACGCACTGGAACGGGCCGCCCGGATGGCACTGGCGAATGGTGCTTTCGAGGAAAACGAGGATGAGGAGCCAGCGATTGTTGAAGAATTCTTTCCCCAATCAGATGGCAGCGATGCCGGACACGTAGATCGCGAAATATCAGAGCCAGCGGGATTGGCAGAGGGAACAACGCTGCTGAACGAAAAACTCACAGCCAAAGCCAGAAAGGCTGGGCAACAGGAGGTTACGTGAAGACTCTTATGCTCGTGATAGTTGGCGCTCCACTGCTGTTGATTGCAGTAGGTGGGCTCGGGCTATGGGCAGTCTCTGAATTTATAAAGTGGATATTCAGCGACTAACGGAGAGATAGGCCCCGGACTGGGCGGGGCCCTATCTCAGCACTCCTGCGTGACACAACGACGAAACAGAGAGAACTAACCTTTATCCAAAATAGCGGCTTTTAAACTTCGAAAATTGTTGTAATAGTCCTCATTTACACGTCCACCCAGGCGTTTTAGCTTTTCGATGGATTGCTGATAAGTTCTTTGCGTCTTGGCGATGACATTCATCTCTTCAATCTGCTCTTTGGAAGCCACCTCAATTACAGGAGCTTCAACGGAGAATCCACTGATGCTGCTTCTAAACTGAACCGTCCCCCCATCCAGCGGCTTCCCATAGAATGTCACCATACCCTGCTCTGAAAAAGCAGCATGGTTTGCAACCACCGCAAAGGGCTTTCGATCCGGAATCCTATATGCCTCATAGGTAAATCGATACGGAGTAGCGTTGCCAATCTCAAGCTGATTCTTTATAAACAAAGTCGTCAGCTTATAGGAATTATTTGGAAGTGGCTCTGACGGCAAGTTATCTTTGAGATCCTTCGCGACTGACTTGTAAGCCCGCGCAGTTTCAAAGAGCCCAGTCGAGGCTGCCCTCATCAGCGGCTCAATCCCAGAAAACACCCTGTCAATTGCGTCGACGACCCCTGCCGCTGCATCAAACTTCGCAATCAGGCTCTCTGCCATCGATTTTGGATTCTCATCACTAGGAAGAGGGTACGCAGCGTAGATCGCATTCAGCAATTGCATGCGACCAGGAGCACCTTTTTCCCGGAGCTGTCCCATTAGCAACTGATCAGCATCGTCGTTTCGATCAAACTTAATATAACGAGCCACATCAGGAAGCGGGCGGTACTGAGCCAATCTATTAAACGAAGCACTAAATGCCTCATCAGAGAACCCATTATACTCAGAGTCTTGTTTGGTGAGCTTGATATAATCCCCATATGTGATATTCGAACGCACCTCCAGCTCCGGAATGTATTTTAGTCCATTCTTTGAAAACACAATCACATTGGTCACTGCAACGCAGGGCGTACTATCGAGTACACTTCCATCGATATTATAATCAACCTCTGAAAGATCGACAGAAATCCAATGCTCTATCGCATACTTAACACGACCATTCTGATCAACCACAAACCGAAAATCCCCATGATCGATACCTGTAGCGCGGCTATTATGCCCGGCAGGCCCCCACTCGGGAATTTCCCCGGCAACGGGCTCCAGCGCAATCTCATTCCCATTTAACAAGGAGTTGAACTTAACGATCGAGGTCTCCCCCGCCGCGTTTGGCTCCAGAATGCGTTGCATGAGTACTGGTGCGCTCTGATCACTCAAATAGACGACTCGCCGCCCTTCGTCCGAGTCCTGACCGATCCCACCCTCTAGATACTTTGTTTTAGCCAGAGCCGCTTGTTCGGGAGTAATCTTTGCCGACTTAATCTCAAATCCAACCTTCTCTGGAGAGATCAAGGTCAAATGAGCTGCATCGGCACCTGACACACTTTTATTGATACCCAAGTAACTACTTGCCGCGAGATAACTCTTTCTAAAATCCACTGGATAAGATTGAATTTTCTCGTAAAGCCAGATCGCTTGCGCAGGCGTCCCCTCTTTGGCGACCTTCAGAAGAAGCTCATTGAAGTCCATATGTCTATTAGGCGGGACAGAGCATAGACGGTTCACTTCTTCGAGACGAGTTTCAAGCACCTGAACCTGTGTTAACTTTCTCAGCGCATCAATGGTGTAACTCTCCGCACTCATCGACTCCGGGCACTCGACATCGGGGGGGCTGCTGCAGCCGACAAGTAGCGGGAGGAACAGCAGCCATAGCGCTTGGATTCGAACTCGGGATCGGTCAGACCGAAATAGCATAGATAGTGGCACGCTGCCTCCATAGTCTAGATAGCATCTAATTAGTGCTTCACACCTCTCTTGCACCTTGCATGACGATATCACATATGGCTGTATCTTTGAACACTTGAGCGGCAATGCGAGCGGCCTCTGGAGTTTTTCGCCTACGCGCCCGCGTCAATAAGAGGGATTGCAAGAACGTCAGAAATTACGCAGGGTTCTCACGACAACCATTCTCAACGCCTCGTGCTGATTGAGTCGGAGTCCGCTTATGTAAGATGGTGCGTAAGATGAGCGATATAACCAGCCCGCCAACTTCCCAGCGCTTCCATAAGCTACTACGATCCATGTGAGATGAAATCTAATTTTCGGAAAACTTTCCAGAAAAACTCTCACTCTCCTCTTACTCCTTACCTACCTATCCAATATTACTTTTTTTTAATAAAATTATCGACCACATCCTACACGTTGCAACAGCTTTCCCAGCACTGAAAGAATAGAATTGCGTGAGATAGAAATGATATCTACCACTCTATCTCACACATTCAACATGCCCCGTGTTAAATTTTGAACTTTGCTTTAAAGGTGTTATTTGCAGCGAATTGGAGGGAGGTAACGGTAGTTTTAGCCATTCCACTGGTTGCTGCAGTCTCAGGGGGAGCGTCAGCGTAGCCATTTACGACAACATTCCAGCAATCGCCTTTAGATCGTCGGATTTTCGTGAAGCCCAGACCAGATAAGCGACGACCTAGGCCCACAATAGACTTGGCTTTGAATCCGTTGTCCCCGCACCATTTTGTGTAGCAGTCGTAGACGCTTTTTGGCGTCGAGCCATAATCTGCCTCACTAATCGTAAGCATATCTTTGGCAAAGAGACCTTCGGTATCGGAATCCGCCTTGTAAGTAGCCAAACTACTTTCCGAAGAAGGTACCGTGGTGAACCGGCCCTGTTGCCGCAACCGCGCAAGTCCATCCAGCGCCCATCTCAAGATGCCAGGCAGCTCTTCCTTAAGGTTACCCTCCAAATTGACATCCCTGTCCTGCTCGCCAAACTGTCGATTGAAGTTGAGGATGATGGCGCGACGAAAGAACCCTGTCGACAGGTCCAACAAACGAGGGAGGTGGTTGGTAGCCGCAATGAGACGCACGAAGGGGCGAAACGAGAAGGAGTCTTGGTACTTTCGCTCCGCTTGAAGAACATCACCAGAAACAATCGCCTTAAGGTGGCTGTCAGCCATAGTAGCGCTGGCACTCATTTCCGATGAAATATTCAGCAACTTATCCTGTAACTCGGCTCGAACAAAGGTCTTGTCCAGCGCTTCGATGTGAGCATTGCTGATGTTTTCGCTGCCAACCAAGTAAGTCAGCGTATTCAGCAGAACGCTCTTTCCGTTCCCTCCCCCTCCTACCATCCAGACAAACTTGTGCTGACTGTTGTCCGGAACGAGGCAGTAGCCGAACCACTCCTGCAGAAAGTTAATTTTCTCGGACTTATCGGAGTCCGGCGCAAATATTTCTTCGAGAAACTGTTGCCAACGCAAGCAGGATGCATCCGGAGTCCAGCTGATGTCGATTTTCGTTTTGTGTCGATATGCGGGGTCATGGGGCAGCAACTCGCATGTACTCGTGTCAAATGCACCGTTCCGAAGACAGAGCACAGTGCGATCGGGCTGAACGTTTCCTTCCGTCTCAGCTTGAAACGCCTCAAGAAGCGCAAGAAGTTCGCTAATCTTCTTCCTCTCGGCCAACTTCCCGTAAAACTGAGCGACGGTCCTTACGACTTCTGCTTGCACGTCGAGGCGGGGCCAGTACCCATCACGGTAGCCGTAGAATGACCCTCCAACAAAGACGAGACCTTGCGGGAAGCACCTCCGAAGGAATGCGTCCAGGATTTCCGGCCGTTCGTCCTCCTGTCCGAGCCTTGCCCACGTACCAAGCCCTGCAGGCGCCTTGGTCACGACACCGGATGGCAACACGCACCCGCGAAGAGGGCAATCTTTGAATCCTAGAGTCTGTATGCGCTTGCAGGTCTCCGGCTTCGACGACTCCCGGAATCGCTCAATCCTGGCCTCAGTTTGTGTCTCGTCATAGTCAGGGTGGCGGCGACTGGCCGCATGGATTGCCTGATCTCCTTCCTCGAACTGACACATGTTCGTCTGCATCGCTTTCCAGAGAGGTTCGGAGACGTTAGCCTGGTTATCGGGATGGGAAGCCCACTTGATAAAGTTACAGCGACTCAAGACCTCGCCGAGTTCCTCCAAGGTTCCCAACTCGTGGTCATTGGTACTGCGCTGAATAGGGCTCGGAGGCGTCGTTTGCGTTTGAGACGTCGCGGCTGCGGGGATGTGAGGCAGCATATCAAGAGAAAGCAAAGCTCCGTGCCCGACCCTATTGATACGATCCTTGGCATCCTTATGGCATGAGGGAATGTAGTAAATCCGGGCAGGGTCCTTGGTCGCAGCGTCGTTAATACCGCCCAACCAGTGATTGATCCGATCCCAGACGCCGCGCCAAGCGGAAGCTTCAACAGGTTCAGCCAAGGGCAAGATGACCCGGTACTTCGGCTTTTCCACCGTGTGGTTGTAAGTGCTGTGGATCAAGTAAGTGATCCCGCCGAGCATGTGCTCGACATCCTCCACCGGCGTTCCGTTGTCAACGTCGATCACCGCCATGCTGAGATGCGTAACGCTCTCATTTTTGCGAGTGGCGCCACCCTCGTATGCGGTCGGCGACCAACTTGATGTACCGGCTTTTGAAGGGGTGATGCAGTGCTTGCCGAAGATCGCTGCGAATTCGCTCCACGTCAGATCCCGACATTTGGGCACATTGTCTTTTTCGTTCTTGAACGCGCTGATGGTGAAGGTCTTGGCCGCACACCAGGGTGTAAGAGATTGTTTCTTGCTGTCCATTTTCGATTCCATCTTTTCAGAGTCTGAACGTCCTAGCATTTCCGTTAGGCAGCAGAAGTCCCAACGGCAACCGGCAGAGTAAGCCGTCCGAGAGTTGAATTTCAGCTTGAAGTTTGATGTTGCTAGAGCGTAGCCGTAGGCACGTTGCAGTTCGTGCCCGCGGCAGTGGAGCCCGGTGTTCTGGGCCTCAGTTCCCGAATGACGCCCTAGAACTGCCCCTCGTCAACCACGTAGTCCTTGACCTTGATCTGCCACGTGGCAAGGCCGAGGTTGGGGGCTTTCCCCGTGAGGATGTCTGCTTCGTTTGAAAGAAAGGAGTTCAGCTTCTCGAAGGCGTTCGAGGCAAGCCCGTTGATGTCTTTGCCTTCGATGGCATGAAGGCCAAGCACGCACTCCCAAGTGCTTTCATCAACACCGAACTTTGTCACGGAACCGACGGCGTCGGTTTGAGCCTGAGCATCAAGCCGTGCAGCGAAGCCGTAGAGCTTTTCACTCTGCTCCGTTGTGCCGATATGGTGGCCGGGAGCGGGAATCTCAAAGCGAATGAAGGTCGTGAAGGACTTAATTTCGGGTAAGGGAGTCGCCTTGAGGCTAGGCCGGAAACCACGCTCCGACCGCTTCACCTTGGTGACGCGCGCCTTCCGCGTTTTGCGGATCTCGGTTTCCCCAGGGGACCGCTCTTGAAGAGCTCCCAGGGCGATGTGGGCGTTGGGGGTGCTCATCATTCACCTCCCTTCATGAACTGCTCGAGATCAGCAAGCCGATACCGGACAAGACGGCCGACTTTCACGACCGGAAGGGGATAGCGTTTGGTCGAGGCCCAAACGGCAAGAGTTTGCGGCTGGATGCGAAGGAGCTGAGCTGCCTCCAAACGAGTAAGCAAAGTACTGCTGGAAGTCGTGGTCATACCATTGGTCCTTATAGCTTGAACATTTGCCGATTGGCAGCGCCATTGAACCAATTTAATAAACTCATATCACGGCACGGTCTCCCCCGGCCAACCATCCTTGACAGCAGTGGCGCTTAGTGCTAGGACCCAAGATAGGCGAGTAAAAAGCTGTGGACAAATGAAGTTTCGAACAACTTTTCGAAGTGCACCTCGGTGGTTTGGCTCAGCGAACGCGGGTCATTTTTCGAAAGTAGCGCAGCTCTTTCGTCACCTGTTAAGACTAGGTTATTAATCATCTCCCAAGCCCTAAGGTCGAAATATGGAATAACGCCACTAGCCTCCCAACTTTTTATCAATTTCTTCGGACACTTAACATCCAACCCTTCTTGAATATCACCAAGAATACGATTAGCGATAGCCTCTTTGCCATGAGCTATTTCGAGACTACCGCTGGCATTCTGGCGCAGAAGTTCATCTAAGGCTTCGATTAAACCCTCAACAGCGGAAAAATATTGCGGACCAGACTCATCATCATCAAGCCGATCGGCAAGGAGAGAAGGTATACGAGTATATTCACCGGTTATATCAGGATTGTCGTCAAGAAACAGTTTGATCTCAAGTAGGGAATTTTTTGCGTTCGACAAGTCCATTTTTTGATGAAACAATTCGTGCTCCAGAAAACGCATAATTAAATCTGCGGATTCCTTTAACTTCCCAGCCTCATCAATCAGATTTCTTGCATACTGGCTTGCCAATACACCCCCAGACATTGCTCGCCGTTTCTTCAACCAATCCTTTACACCAGAAAGAATTTCTTCATTGCTTGCAGTCAGTGAAATACTTAAGTAAGTCCTGTCCGCCACCAAGAACCCAATAGTAGTGCCCTGACTTAAAACCGCCTCATCAAACGACCGAAAGCTCCTCGAACCACAAACAGGCACAAGGCTACTTGCCCGCACATGAAGACTTTCGATCTCTTCAAACGTCAATGGCTTTACAGCACCATATCCTATTCTTGTCTTTATCTCTTCGATCAGAACCCTGTTTTTCATATACTCGCACAGAGGATCAGCCAGAACATCTCTGAACCGTCGACCAGCAATATCATGATCACCGGCACGAAGAGCATCCCATATGGCCTTGCGCTTTGTTATTTGGCCGAACCACTGAAGCTCACTAAACTCGGAAAGCGGTTTGTACCTATCGAGATTAAATACTTCGCTAGCCATCCGAAAGGATCTACTGATAAGTTTTCTCATCGGCCACCTGATCAAGTAATGCTGGGATCAATAATTTAGACGTTTTAGCGCCCGGGGACTCTGACCGCCAGATTAAGGAATGCTCAAAACAGCTCATAAGGAGCCGCTCCTGCCCAGGCTCGGCAACTCAGATCGCGCCGATCAGTGACGACTAAGACGCACTTGACGCCCTTCGGCTTACCGCAGGCAGCGGCTTACTCCGTGTGGATTGAATTCTGCTCTTTTATCTCGTTGATCAATCGGACAGTCGATGCCATGTTGCCGTAACCACAAGCATCGCGACACATGCGCCCCGACGATCAATGATGTCGATAGGCTCGAATTCTTGGACTGAACCTCGTCTCAATGCGCCGCCCGTGCGGACCAGGCTTGCACGCACGAAGTTTAGTACCCTTTCAGGGGCATTCGAGCGATGATCGGAGAACAGTGATCTAAAGCAGGCGACCAAACACGCCTAGCCCTGGACCACCTGAAGGGGCAAGACGAGAGCCTACGGAGCTTTAGGCGAGCACTGCGACCACGTGCTGACGGGGCTGAATGCCGTCCTGGATTGACCTAGATGCATTCCGAATGTAACCCCGGCGTTACCCCGCAGAAATGGAAAAGGGCTTAGCCGAAGCTAAGCCCTTGTATTCTGGTGGCCAGTCGCGGAATCGAACCACGGACACGCGGATTTTCAATCCGCTGCTCTACCAACTGAGCTAACTGGCCTGAGAGAGCGCGCATAATAGCCCCCTATCAGGAGCTTGTCAAATAATTTCGCCAATATTTGTGTGCGACCTGGATTCAGCCCGGGGGGAACTGACCGGCGGTAGCGCGGGACGGGGTGGTGTCGTCTTCGGCGCCTCGGGCGCGGGGGAAGACGACCTGGGCGATGGTGCCCTTGCCGCTGGGGTTGGGGATGAGGCTGACGGTGGCGCGGTGGAGGTCGGCGATCTCGCGGACGATGGGCAGGCCGAGGCCGGAGCCGCTCTCGGTGCTGCCCAGCACGCGGTAGAAGCGCTCGAAGACGCGTTCGCGGTCGGCTTCGGGCACGCCGATGCCGGTGTCTTCCACCTCGACGATGGCGCGCTCGGTGGCGAGGGTGCGCACCGTCACGCAACCGCCTTCGGGGGTGTACTTGATGGCGTTGTCGATGAGGTTCTTGAGCAGCTCGCCCAGCAGCACCGGGTTGCCTTCGATGATGAGCGGCTCGCCGGTGGTCTCGAGGCCGAAGTCGATGTCCTTCTGGCGGGCGCGGGGCACGAAGTCGCTGAGCATGTTGCGCAGCAGGGATTCGAGATCGACCCGCTCGACGGCGTAGATCTTCTCGTAGCTGGCTTCGGCGCGGGCCAGGGAGAGCAGCTGATTGATCAGGTGGCCGGCCCGCTCGGCGCTCTGGGATATCTGCACGAGGGAGCGGTGGACCTGCTTCGGGTCGGTCTCCATCAAGGCCAGGTCGGTCTGCATGCGCAGGCCGGTTAGCGGGGTGCGCATCTGGTGGGCGGCGTCGGCAATGAAGCGTTGCTGGGCCTGCAGGTTTTCTTCAAGGCGCGCCATCATGTCGTTGAAGGCGATGATGAGCGGGCGGACCTCCTCGGGCACGCCGGAGACGGAGATCGGCGACAGATCCGACGGGCGGCGACGACGGATCAGGCTCTGCAACTGATTGAGCGGCGCAATGCCGCGGGACAGGCCCAGCCACACCAGGATTACCGCGATGGGGATGATCGCGAACTGGGGCAACAGCACGCCTGTGACGACCCGCGACGCGAGGGTGCTGCGCTTGTTGCGGGTTTCGGCCACCTGCAGCAGCACCAGCCGGCTGGGCACACCATCCACAGGCTGGAGAAACTGGTAGGCGACGCGCACTTCCTCGCCGGCGATCTGCTCGTCGCGGAACATCACCAGATCGGGTTCGACGTTGTCGGGCGCGGCGATGGGCGGGATGTCCTTGTCGCCCGCCAGCAGCTCGCCCTTGAAGCCGAGCACCTGATAGTAGACCGTGTCGTCCTCATCAGCGCGCAGGATCAGCCGCGCCGGTGCGGGGAAATTGACCCGAGCCAGCGTGCCCTCCACCTTCACCAGCCGGGCGATGGCCCGCACGTTGACTGCCAGGGCCTGGTCGTAGGGCTGGTTGGCGATGCTGTTGGCGACGTTGTGGGTGACGATGATGGAGATCGGCCACAGGAACAGCAGCGGTGCGAGCATCCAGTCGAGGATCTCGCCGAACAGCGAGTTGAAGGCCTTGCCGTCTGCGGCGGCATCGTCGGCCGCCGCCTTGCGCCACCTAGGCGACCACATCCGGCTTTTCCAGGCAGTACCCCAGGCCGCGCACGGTGACGATCTGCACGCCGCTGTGCTCCAGCTTCTTGCGCAGGCGATGGACGTACACCTCGATGGCGTTGTTGGAGACTTCCTCGCCCCAGCCGCACAGGTGATCCACCAGCTGCTCCTTGCTCACCAGCCGGCCGGCGCGCAGCAGCAGAACCTCCAGCAGGCCGACCTCGCGGGCGGAAAGCTCCACCACCTGACCGTCAATCTTCACCACCCGGTCGGCCTGGTCGTACGCAAGACGGGCGTACTCGATGCAGCGGGCCTGGCCGGTGCCGCGGCGGGTGAGTGCACGCACGCGGGCTTCGAGTTCGGGCAGGGCGAAAGGTTTGGTGAGGTAGTCGTCGGCGCCGGCATCCAGGCCGCGGACGCGATCCTCGACGCCGTCCTGGGCGGTGAGGATCAGCACCGGCATCGTGCATTTGCGGCTGCGCAGGCGCCGCAGCACCTCGATGCCCGACAGCTTGGGCAGCCCCAGATCAAGGATCAGCAGATCGAAGCTCTGCCCGAGCAGCGCGGCGTCGGCTTCGGCGCCGTTGGGCACGTGATCGACGGCGTAACCGGCCTTCTTGAGCGCCCGGGTCAGGCCGTCCGCGATGATGAGGTCGTCCTCGGCCAACAGAATCCGCATGGTCTTTTTGTTCGAAGCTGAGGTGTAAGTTTTGAGTAAGCGGCTACCGGCATAGTGCGACCGCTGTTCTCCTTTTACTCGGTCTCGGGGGTGATGGCGTGGCGCAAGCTGCGGCAAAGCCTCGGGGGATTGGGCCGCCCGACGGGCCACTCCCCCGCCGTCTTTTTGATGCGCAACGGGCAAGGCACAGCACCCGCGCACCGCGGGCCTCCCATTGCCCGCTTACGCGTTTGTCACGCGTCTCCTGCGGACATCTCCAGTCGTTCCCGCCGTCCAATTCCGATACAAATCCGTTCGAGTCTAGCACAGGGCAGGATGCCCCACGTTGACCAGGCTCAGCCCCAAGGCGCCCGATCGGCCGCCCAAAATACAAATCCCCGCCCTGCGGAAATCCGCAGGACGGGGATCGGGGTTCGGCTCCGGCCGGAGACCGGCCGGATTCGAGGCGCCCGGGCGGGGCGAATTACATGCCCATGCCCATGCCGCCCATACCGCCCATGCCACCCATGTCGGGCATGCCGCCGGCCGGCTTGTCTTCAGCCAGTTCAGCAACCATGCAGTCGGTGGTGAGCATCAGGCCGGCCACGGAGGCGGCGTTCTGCAGCGCGGTGCGGGTGACCTTGGTCGGATCCAGCACGCCCATTTCGACCATGTCGCCGTACACATCGGTAGCAGCGTTGTAGCCGAAGTTGCCGGAGCCTTCGGTGACCTTGTTCACCACCACGGAAGCTTCGGCGCCAGCGTTGGCGACGATTTCACGCAGGGGCTGCTCCATGGCGCGCAGCACGATCTTGATGCCGGCGTCCTGGTCGTGGTTGTCACCCTTGAGGCCGGCCAGGTTGGCGCGGGCACGCAGCAGGGCGACGCCGCCGCCGGGGACGATGCCTTCTTCAACGGCGGCACGGGTGGCGTGCAGCGCGTCTTCGACACGGGCCTTCTTTTCCTTCATTTCGACTTCGGTGGCGGCGCCAACCTTGATGACGGCAACGCCGCCAGCCAGCTTGGCAACACGCTCCTGCAGCTTTTCGCGGTCGTAGTCGGAGGTGGCTTCCTCGATCTGGACGCGGATCTGCTTGACGCGGGCTTCGATGCGCTCGGCAACGCCGGCGCCGTCGATGAGGGTGGTGTTTTCCTTGCCCACTTCGATGCGCTTGGCCTGGCCCAGGTCTTCCAGGGTGGCCTTCTCGAGGGTCAGGCCGACTTCTTCGGCGATCACCTGGCCGCCGGTCAGGACGGCGATGTCTTCCAGCATGGCCTTGCGACGGTCGCCGAAGCCCGGAGCCTTGACGGCGCAGGTCTTGAGGATGCCGCGGATGTTGTTAACAACCAGGGTGGCCAGGGCTTCGCCATCGACGTCTTCGGCGATGATCAGCAGCGGACGGCCGGCCTTGGCGACTTGCTCGAGCACCGGCAGCAGGTCACGGATGTTGGAGATCTTCTTGTCGAAGAGCAGGACGAACGGGTTGTCGAGGACGGCAACCTGCTTGTCGGGGTTGTTGATGAAGTACGGGGACAGGTAGCCGCGGTCGAACTGCATGCCTTCGACGACGTCGAGTTCGTTCTGCAGGGACTTGCCGTCTTCAACGGTGATGACGCCTTCCTTGCCGACCTTTTCCATCGCGTTGGCGATGATGTCGCCGATGGAGGAATCGCTGTTGGCGGAGATGGAGCCGACCTGGGCGATTTCCTTGTTGGTGGAGCAGGGCTTGGAGAGCTTCTTCAGCTCTTCCAGGGTGGCGACGACAGCCTTGTCGATGCCGCGCTTCAGGTCCATCGGGTTCATGCCGGCGGCGACGAACTTCATGCCTTCGCGGACGATGGACTGGGCCAGCACGGTGGCGGTGGTGGTGCCGTCACCGGCGATGTCGGAGGTCTTGGAAGCGACTTCCTTGACCATCTGGGCGCCCATGTTGGCGAACTTGTCCTTCAGTTCGATTTCCTTGGCGACGGAGACGCCGTCCTTGGTGACGGTCGGGGCGCCGAAGGAGCGCTCGAGCACCACGTTGCGGCCCTTCGGGCCCAGGGTCACCTTGACCGCGTCGGCCAGGACGTTGATGCCTTCGACCATGCGGGCACGGGCGGAATCGCCAAACTTGACTTCTTTAGCTGCCATTGTGTGTTTCTCCGGAATTCTTTAAATGAGGTTGAAAGACGCAGACGGCGAGGCTCAGGCCTCCAGCACGCCCATGATGTCTTCTTCGCGCATCACCAGCAGTTCCTGACCATCGACCTTGACGGTCTGGCCAGCGTACTTGCCGAACAGGACGCGGTCGCCAACCTTGACATCCATCTTGCGCACTTCGCCGCTCTCGAGGATCTTGCCGTTGCCGACAGCCAGCACTTCGCCCTGATCGGGCTTCTCGCCGGCGGAGTCGGGGATGACGATGCCGCTGGAGGTGGTGCGCTCAGCTTCAACACGCTTGACGATCACGCGATCATGCAAGGGACGGATTTTCATGTAGAGATCTCCTGCTTGGTTCAATCCGGGCCGGAGCCCGCCAGAAAAAAACTTGGCCAGCAATCGGGTACTGGCATCGGGGTGGCGGAAGGCTGTTAGCACTCACCGCCGACGAGTGCTAATAATAGGGTCGGGTGTGGCGCATTTCAAGTGTGGCGATTTGTATTTTTTTCGTTCGCCCGCTCAGAACCCGATCCTGAGCGCCAGCCGCAGGGTGCGCGGCTCCAGCGGATGCACCAGCCGGCCGTCGATGCCGCCACCGCAAGCGCCGCTGGCCGATTCGCTGCGGGTGCAGGCGCCGCCCCAGTATTCGATGTCGTTGGCCTTGCGGTCGAACAGGTTGAGCACGTCGAGGGAGAGCTGGCTGCCGGGCGCCAGCCGATAGCCGACCCGCAGGTTGGCCATCCAGAAGGGCGTGGATTTCTCGCGCCCGGTCTCTTCGAGCGGATAGGCGCCCAGGTAGCGCAGGCGCGCGCCGGCAAACCAGCGTCCGCCGGGGTCCAGCGCCGCCCCCACCGACGCCACCACCGGGATCGCGTTGGGCACGCGGGTGCCGCCGTTGTCCGGATTGGCCTCGCGGAAGCGCGCCTGCGACAGGGCCAGCGACGTATCGACGCTGATCCCGGCGGGCAGCGCCAGCTCGTTGGACCACTCCAGCCCGTGGCGGCGCGACGCGCCCTTGGGCTCGGTGACGCCCTCGTCGCCGATGAACACCAGCTCGGAGGCCAGCGCCATCTGCCACACCGACACGCTGGTCTGCCAGCCCGGCAGCGGCGTGCTGCGCAGGCCCAGCTCGGCGCCCCGGGCGCGCACCAGCAGCGGCACCCGGCTGATCGCGCTGCCGTCGGCCGGATTGGTGGTGCTGGTGGCGCCGCGGGCATCGTTGCTGTGGAAGCCCTGCCCCCAGTTGGCGTAGAACTCGGTGGGCGCGGGCAGCGCGAAGGGGCCCAGCACCACGCCCAGCTTGGGGCTGGTCTGACCGGCGCGGGCCTTGCCGCCGTTGGCGAGGTTGAACTCGCCGCCGGTGGCGGTGACGCGAGCATCCACCTCGTCGTGCCGCAGGCCTAGGGTGCTGCGCAGCCAGGGCTGCCACTGGGTGCGCGCCTCGACGAACAGCGCCGCGGCGGTCTCGGTGATCTTGTCCTGGCGCACGGTGGCGCTGCGCTGGCGGTCTTCCGTGGAATACAGGCCGACGCTGCGGATGCGGTCCTGGCGCCACTGGAGGCCGGCGGTGAGCTCCGAATCCTTCAGCGCCGGGCCGAGGAACCAGCTGCGGCTGGCCTGGCCGCCCCACACGAGGCGCCGGTCGGCCTGCTCGTGCTGGTCGCCGGCCGGCCCGTTGATGAAACCGGACGGCGCCGAGAACAGGTTGAGCCCGTAGTCGATCACGTAAACGCCAGCCCGGCTGGCCCCGTCGGCATCGGGCCGCGCCCACTCGGCCGACAGGCTGTGGCGATGGGTGGTGCCGCCATCGTTGGGCGACAGGGCGCCGAAACGGCCGATCTCGCCGCTGTCGATGGCTCGCGCCGGCACGTGCTCGGTGGCCGTCCAGCGCGCCGTGTAGCTCATCGCGGTGAGGGCGAAGCCGTTGGCGGCCGAGCCTTCGGAGAGGCGCAGCACCGCGTTGCGCCGGGCGAGGTTCTCGGGCTGCTCCCACGGGCCGTCGTTGCCCGAGGCCTCGAACGCCGCCAGCAGCTGCAGCTCGCCCACCGGCCGGCTACCGGCGGCGAGCAGGCGGCGGTAGCCGTTCTGGCCCGCGCCAATCTCCACGAAGGGGGCCGCCAGCTGGCGCTGGTAGTCGATGCGCGCCGCGCCGGCGGTGGCAAAGTCGCCGTCCTCGGCGGCATACACGCCCTTGCGGAAGCGGAGGCCGGCGATGAGCTCGGGGATCAGGAAGTTGAGGTCCATGTAGCCCTGGCCGTGGGCGTGGCTGGGCATGTTCACCGGCATGCCGGCCACGAAGGTGGCGAAGTCGCTGCCGTGGTCGAGGTTGAAACCCCGCAGGAAATACTGGTTGGCCTTGCCGTCGCCCGAGTGCTGGGTGACGACCAGCCCGGGCACGGTCTCCAGCGCCTCGGCCGGGCGCAGCAGCGGACGGGTGGCGAGCCGGCGGGCGTCGATGGTGCCTTCGGAGGCCGCATCGGCCACGCCGACGAGATCGCCCCGACGGCTGCCGACGGTGACTTCGGGCAAGGTGGTTTCGGTGGCGGCGGCGAGGCTCGGCAGCGCGGCCGCCAGGCAGGCGGCCAGCGTACGCGGACGAAACGGGTGTTTCATGGGCAATCTCACAGGAAAACGTTAGCGGGATGCCGGCGCGGCCGGCTCGATGAGGATCAGCTGGCCGGTCTTCGGGTCGCGGAAGACCTCGCCGACCCGGTCCATGCCGGCGCCGGCCTGGCCGGCGCCGTCGGCGGGCCGTTCGATGCTGCGGCCCTTGTCCACCGGCTTGGGCTGGCTGAGGGCGCCCTGGGTGTTGGCGGCAACGGCGGCCAGCAGGCCGCAGGCAAACACCAGCATTACGTCAACAAGGTTGACCAAACTTGCGCGCGGGTCTTCGTCCCGGTCGTCGAAGCGGGCGTCGAGCCTGGAATACAGGCGCAGGCGGCGGCGCGGGACGTTTGCGGCCTTCATTCCGCCTCCTCCATGCCTTCCAGCAGCTCCTCGTACCAGCGGCGGCGCAGCTTGCCCACCACCAGCCCGCCAATGCCGGCCACCAGGCCCAGCACGGTGGCGTCGAAGGCCACGGTGACGGCGCTCGCCAGCTCGCCCGGGTTGCCCTGCCCCAGCGCGGCGAGGCCCGGCCCGAGGGGAATGATGGTGGCCATCAGGCCCAGCATGGGCGGGATGCGGGCGAGCAGGTCGGCGCGCTCCAGCCGATGCCGCGCGACGCGCTGGACGGCGAGCACGTCGCCCGCC